>NZ_JAMPKB010000041.1:0-54331 GCF_039961925.1 Trichocoleus sp. DQ-U1
AAAATGGTTGATACTTTGCTTGCTACTGCACTTGATTTAGTCAATCCAAAACACCTACGCAACTGGTTCACAAACTGCTGCTACTGTACTTCATGAACTTGCAATCTGCTGTATTGTCGGCAAGCAGCAGAAGCCACTTGCAAAATTCCTTGAGCGTGTTGCAAACCCTGCTGAATATTTACTACTTGTTGCCCAATTCCACCTAAACGCTGGTTAACATCAGCTAATCCTTTTCCTGTAACAGCAGCGTTAGCTACTGAACCAGCCAAACTCCCTCCAGAGAAAATAAGGTTGAGTAAATTGGGAGAAGAACCAGTTGGCGTTGGTATTTGAGAAGAATTTGCTCCCACGTCACGCAACCATGTAACAACGTGTTTCGTCCCCACTTCCCGGATCACACCCCCAACGCGCTCAAAGGTTCCATCTGCAAGTCCTTTGGCGATCCAGTCAGCAAGCATAAACGTTACTGTAACTGTTAAACTCATGATTTTCTCCTGGTTTCTAAAACTTAAGAGGCGCGATCGCATTCTTTCTCAGTATTCCCACGACACAGCTAGCGCTAACAATTTAGATGCATCACAGAAAACGAGCGATCGCGTCCTTACACGCTAAACCTGACAGAAGCAGAGTTCAATAGTCCGCGCAGGCGGACTTTGTTTGTGTAGCCGCGATTTCCAATCGCCAGGTATTATTTGCTTTTCCTCATCACTAAAACGTTGAACAATTCATGGACAGTAATGCTTTCAGGCGTTCAGCATCGTGGATAGCATGACCATCTGGGTCGTTGTTGAAATACACGTACACGTCAATCTTTTGTTGAAGAAATGAGCGGATATGGGAAGCCCAGGTAGACAATTCTTCATCGCTGTAGCCAACGCCCCATTGCCCACTGTGCATCCGGATATAAGTCCAGGGCGCAGTCAAACGAATATCTAGCGGAACCGTGGGACTGACTGGCAAACAAAGGGCTGCACCCGCACGTTCTAATAGTTCGTACACCTGTGGAATTAGCCAACTTTGGTGTCGAAATTCAAATGTATAACGTTGTTCTGGATAAGAAGAAAGCAATTCTAAAAATGGCTGAAGGCGCTCCATATTAAGGGGCCAAGTATGAGGAAATTGGAACAGAATTGGGCCTAGTTTTTCTTGCAAACCGCCCGCTCGTTCCATTAAGCGAGATAGCGGTTCATCTGGCTCTTTTAACTTTTTCATGTGGGTAAGGTAACGGCTACCTTTCACAGCAAAAAGAAACCCTTCAGGCGTTTGTTCTCGCCACGTTTCAAATACAGACCGCTCTGGCAGACGATAGAAAGAAAAGTTAATTTCTACAGTCGGAAAGTGCTGTGCGTAAAATGGTAGTTGTTGGCTTCCAGGCATTTGCGCTGGATAGAAAATGTTCATCCAGTGCTTATAAACCCAACCGCTAGTACCAATTTGCAGCAGCGGAGCTGCCGTAAAAGGTTGAGATTCCTGCTCTTGTTCTTCACTCATTCAGTTGTTCCATTTGAACTAAATCATTATCTCTGGTAAACCACCAAGCCCAAGTGACTAAAAGTGCTTGAAAAGGAAGCCGCAACCAAAGTCATAGCTACTATTGCGAGTCACATTTGCCAGCCGCATTTGCCATTAGCTTAGTTTGAGTACGTCCCAACCGTGAGACTTATTCATAAGTTCCAAAGTTTTTGGTGATATGTTTAGCCAGTGTCAGCGCGATCGCCTATTATTCCCCAATATTATTCTCCAAGTACCTTATTGGCTTTCAGAATCAGAACGCAGCTTGGTGCATGAGTGATTACACTATCCATGACCATTTGCACCGCTTCACTTAAGGGAATCCGAACTGTTTCTATCGTTTCTGTTCCTTCTTGATGGGATTGCGTGAATGTTAATTGCTTTGCTAAAAATAGACGCACCGGACAGCAGACAATTGATGTATCTAAGTCAAAAACTCCGAGATCGAGCCATTCCGAAGCCTGAATTCCCAGTTCCTCTTCAATTTCTCGTTGTGCAGATTCCAGGTGCGGTTCATCCTCCTCAATAGCACCAGCGACAACTTCAATGCTTTCTTTGCCAAGCGCATAACGAAATTGCCGGGTAAGATAGACTACGCGATCGCTATCTATTGGCAAAATAGCAACGCCAGATTTCATTGTGACGGTAGCATACGTACCCGGTTGTCCATCAGGTTGGAGAACTTGGTCTTCACGAACATTGATAAATGAATTTTGGTACTTTCGATTTGTTTCTTGGATTGTCCAAGGGCCATGTTTTTGTGTCATGTTGCGTTCTCTCCTATTTGAGTTGTCAGATGCGAGATCAGATACCCGACTTCTCCAAGAAGTCGGGTATCTTGCGTTCAGGAATCATTTATGATTGCTATAATTTCCCGTTGACATAGGAAGGTAAGATTTCTCCCTCCCCCTTCACGGGTAGGGGTGGGGTTCTAAGTTGCATATACTCGACTCTAATTACTCTAAAGCTGGTTTAATCCGCTCATAAGAGGAGAGAAATAAACTAAAGAGAATCGCAAAGGTAAGGTCAATGACACCCGGAACTAAATAAAATGGGTGAAGACCACCGATCAAGGTGTGATAAGCCAAAACGATAAAGACAGAAACTTGGGCGCAAATTCCAAATCTTATAAGATCGTGATTTCGAGAGATATCCTTACCAACCCACCAATAACCAATCCCGATTGTAAATACCAATGCGCCAAACAGATGTAAATATTCAGGATTGGTGAGCGGTTCTTGACCCAGGATTTGGCGAATCCATTGGTCAGATAACAACAAAGCTACAGATTCGACCCAGTTAATGATAGCTTTGGTTTGAAATACGTACTTCCACGTTATTGGATTGTTCATCATTGCAAATAGTGTGTGAATTCTTGTTTGCTTAGCTTGCTGGTTCTTGACTTAACTGGGTGTCCTATACACTCGATCCCCCCTCTCCCCAGAGGGAACCCCGAATCCCCCTTAAAAAGGGGGAAAATGCTTATAACCCCTTTTTAAGCGGGGGACATTGCCAAAAATAGACACCGTAATTACTGGCTTCTTGTCACATTTTTATTAGTGCGGTTGTGAAACTGCTTCATCAACCAGTTGCACCATCCGCTGGCGTAGGGTCTCCAAACCTAAGCGTTGAGTAGCTGAAATAAACACAGCTTCGGGATACTGTTGTTGAGCGAAGGCTAGCGTTTCGCTATCTACTTGATCGACCTTGTTAAAGGCAATCAAAGCTTTACCTGGAAGGGCAGGCATTTCTCCAAGCACTTCCATGACCGACTGGATGTGGCTTTCCCAAGCGGGATGGGATAGATCGACGACATGAAGCATGGCATTCGCCTCCGTTACTTCCTCCAGGGTGGCTCGGAAGGCATCCATGAGCGGTGGCGGGAGTTCGTGAATAAACCCGACCGTGTCTGTCAGAAGAATCGTCCGCCGCTCTTGGGTTTCGGGGTTTGTAATGACTAGCTTTCGAGTTGTGGGGTCGAGGGTGGCAAATAGTTGATCTGCCGTATAAACTTCGGCGTGGGTTAACACGTTCAGCAGGGTGGACTTCCCAGCGTTGGTATAACCAACCACGGCAATCGAGGGAATTTCTTGCTCTTGCCGTTGTTGTCTAATCCGGGAGCGATGCGCTTGTAATTGGTTGACTTCCTGCTGGAGTTGGGCAATTCGGCGCTGAATGGTTCGCCGCTCTGTTTCTAGCTTGGTTTCACCCGGTCCTCTCGTACCAATCCCGGCTCCTAGTCTGGACATTTCCCGACCCCGACCCCTCAGCCGAGGCAGCATATATTCCAGTTGCGCCAATTCCACTTGCAATTTACCCGCTTGGGATTGAGCGCGTTGAGCGAAGATATCGAGAATTACTTCAGTCCGGTCTACGACAGGGATACCGATCTCGGTTTCTAGGTTACGAGCTTGAGAGGGAGAGATATCTCGGTCAAAGACAATGATATTGGCTCCCAGTTGATGAGCGCGTTGTGCAATTTCTTCAACTTTTCCATGACCAACGACCGTTTGAGGATGAGGACGCGATCGCTTTTGTTGCATTGTCTCTAATACCTGTCCTCCGGCACTTTCAACCAAGCGAACGAGTTCCTCCAGACCATCTTGAAACCGCTGGGGAGAGACGTCTTCTGTCATCAACCCAACCAGCAGAACGCGATCGCCTTTTGAGTTATTCTCGTGGAATTGCGATGTTTCAAAGCCTGACTCGGAGAACTCACTCTCCCATTCATCTACTAAGTCGTCAAAGCCTTGCTCTGTCAGGTCATCTAAGCTAAGGGGACGAGAAATAACCCAGGGCTTTTCTGCTTCGGGAACCAGGTGAGCCAGATAAGCTTCCTTGACATCGCCTGCGGCTTCACCATTTCGTCGCGCTCCATCGCCCTTTGGAACTAACACTGCTAAGGCGTCTAGGCGCTGCTGTGCCATTGCCCTGAGTGCCGCTGTATCTGGTGGATCGGATTTGAGTTGAGTGGCAAGACAGCGAATTCCACTCAAGTGTTCGCCCTTATGCCGGGGCAACTCTTGGGGCGGAATTTGCGTTTGGCTGGGAGTACCGACGGCGATTCGGATTGGGTGTCCACGTCGATTGATGTAACAGCATACAGGGTGATGAATGGACGTACTAATTTCGGCTAGCGCTTGAGCGAATTCCGGAGTCGTCAGGCGATCGCTTGGTTGGCGCTGTTCGTAAAGCCGCTGTAGTTGCTTGATATGGCTCGATTGTAATCCTTGAAGATTTCCGTAAATAGTTTGCATAAGACGCGCTAAAAAACTGGCGTATTGAATCCTTTGCTTCAATATTTACTAATCTTCTTTCTTGACTTAATCTTCCTTTTGGACTAAGTCAAGGTTAAGAACGGCGACTGGCAAAAATGGGAGATGGGCGGACAAGTGATTTACAGCGTCTACGACAAAGGCTATCGCTTAAAGTTTGAGCATGAGGATAGCGGCGTTGGAGTTTGCGATCGCTAGTTATCTTGTCGGCGCTCTTGAGGTAAAAAATGCAACATTGACAAGGGTTTAAGGTAGAACGACAAACACTTTCTTCAGGCTATAAATAATTTAGTTCGTCCGTTTACTGAATAAGGAATAGATTATTGAGTTTTATCCTAATCCCCAATTACCAATTATTCACAAATTCTTGTTTAGGCATAAAATAGGATTGCCTCCGCTATTTTTCTGCTTCCCAAAGTTCAAACTTGTAGCCTTTGAAAGCTATTTTTAAGTTGTAACCCTGTGTTTTCTCAAGTTGGTTTCGTAAAGTATCTGAGGAATCAAATAAAAATATCTCGCTGAAACCATCAGCAGCTAGAAATGTTTTTGGTTGGCTCACCAACTGTAGCTGTACTTTCGGACTGAGTAGGCGGCTGAGAGATAATACACTTCCCGGAATCTTAGTATCGCTAATCACAAGTGGATGAGAAGCTTGGTTAACGATGCGAGCCACTTGAGGATTATAAGTGTCCATAAACTTGTTCCACCATACGTCTGCTGGAAAGCTGATTGCACAGGACAAAACTCCGCACGAAAGTAGAACAACTATCACAAATTGCCACAGTTTTTGTTGCCGGATGGAATTGAAATTCCAAGTAATTTTACTAGCCAGGAGGTAAGCAACAGCTATCTGGATTCCTAAATAAGATGGGATCAAATATCGCGGTGCTGTAGATAAAAATCCCCCAGTCATTAAGTCTCGTAGCATGAGGGGGATAACCGCAATCCCAGTAAAAGTAAAAATAAATAGCCAAATTTTCGCTGGGGTATGGCGATAGAGAAAATAAATCGAATAACCAACTAAGATTAAACTAAGAGGAATAGAAAAAGGATCGTCATAACCAATCGGATCGAACCAGTAACCGCTAGGATCTACATCTAAGAAAATGTTGCTGAGATTCCGAGTCCACCATTTAACTAAAGTAAATAAATTGGGTGGTTTTGGAGCTGATGCCACTCTGTCAATGATGCGATCGCTACTCAAAACCACCCAAACCCAGGGTACGAAAGTTAGAAATGCTGCTATCGATGCCAGTAAATAAGCAATAACTGTTTTATTTTCTCGATGGGCTTTAGTTAAAATGGCATAAATCCCATGACCGATTAAAGTCAGCCCAAAAAATAAGTTTGAATAGAGTCCCAATGCCGCAGTAACTGCATAGATCGCCCAACTTAGCTTAGTTTTAACCCGGATAGCTCGTAGCAGTGCTGCACTCGATAGCAAGACAATTGCCGTCCACAAGCTATACTGCCGCGCTTCCTGCGCGTACAGTACGTGTAAAGGTGAAATAGCGATGATAGCGATCGCTATCCATCCCGTCAACGATGACTCAAATAATTCTCTGCACAGCCAATAAATGCCAGGAAACGCTAGTAAACTAATTAGGGCACCCAAACTTCTTGTCACTGCCACCGAGCTGCCAAAACACTGCACCCAAAATCGTGCCATCACGTAATATAGCGGCGGATGTTCTGGGTATTGCGCTAGCACCTGCATGGTATCGATTAAGTCTTTTTCTGGATTGGGACGCTGATACCTTTGTAAGTCTTCAACACTGATGACACGACCATCAAAAAGTTGCTGTTGCACTTCTGGTTTGGAATAGCCAGAAATCCGCATTGAGGTAAAAGCTTCGTCGTGTTGGTAAACTTTTCGATCCAAATTTGCAAATCGAAAAAATATGCCTAAAACCAGTACGCTGATGACTAAAAATTGTAGCCAAGTTGGAGGAAGTTCCCAGGAGTAGGAACCTCGGCTATTTAGTTTAGTATTAGTTTTAGCCTGAGTCCCAGTTTTTGGCATATAGATTTTCCTATATCCTCTTCCAATCCACAAATATCAAGTACTTAAACCCAGTTTCAAAAGGCTCTATGTTCTTTTGATTAGCCTCTGCACGCTTTTCAGAATCACAAGCCATCTAATTTTGTAGATGAAAATTTAAGGTTCTCGTAAAAACACGTAACTTGTGGAAATCAGTTTCTTGCTCGTTTTGTATATATAAGCCAAAAATTAAGTAAAAATACCCAGCTTCTTAGGAGTGCTTCCGCTATATCCTAAGCAATCCCTAGGGGAAATACTGACTCTCCAGAGAGTCTTTACAGAATCTTTACAGAAAATTCATCTTTTCCTAGCAAATAACAAAGACTTAGTGAAGTGTTGTCTAAGCTACAGGCAGGTAAGGGATTTAGCAGTATGTACGCCAATCCATCTTTTATTAAATCTCAGTAATATTACGGTTTAGCGTTGAAAAAGTGGAAGTTTGATAGTGTTTAATTGAAGATACTGCTAGTTTTACTGAAGCCCTAGCGACTGGAAGCCACGGCTAAATAAACTAAGTCCGGCTTGCGGGGACTCATGGAATCATAAGTTTTGAACCGGAGAAGGGAGGTTTTGTCTGTATCGCGGTGGTTTCAACCGCTAAGCCAATCTTAAGTTGACACCTGACGGGTTCTGATATTAGACCGAATTTCCGCTTTCTTCCAAAATGGCGCATTGGCAACCTAATTCTGGATGGCACGACCGAACCGGAATTTTAATCATGAACTCCGCCCCCTGTCCTGGTGCTGAAATACACGTCATCTGACCACCATGTTTGTTGACTACAATCTGGTAGCTAATCGATAATCCCAAACCCGTACCTCTACCCTCTGCTTTCGTCGTAAAGAAGGGATCGAATAGGCGATCGCGTACTTCCTCTGCTATACCGGGGCCAGTATCCCCAATCCAAATTGTCACAAACTCATTGTCCGTTACTTCGGTGCGAATCCGAATCGTACTGCGGCAAAAGAAAATCTCCTCAGGCGATCGCTTTTTGTCATACTCCTCCAAAGCGTCAATTGCATTCGCCAGTAGATTCATAAACACCTGGTTGAGTTGACCTGCATAACACTCCACCAGAGGCAGATTGCCATATTCTTTGACAAGTTGAATACCTGGATGGTTAGCGCTATCTTTGAACCGACTATGCAAAATCAGCAGCGTGCTATCTAGCCCAGCATGAATATCCACAGGCTTCATTTGGGTTTCATCCATGCGGGAAAAAATCCGCAACGACAAAATAATCTCGCGGATGCGGTCAGATCCAATTTTCATCGAACTCAGCAATTTGGGCAGGTCTTCAATTAAAAATTCTAAATCTATTGCCTCAGCGTGTTCCTTAATTTCAGGTGGCGGTGCAGGAGTGTACTTCATATAGAGGCTCAAGAGGTCGAGCAAATCTTGGCTATAGTGATGGGCGTGAGTGAGATTCCCATAGATGAAGTTAACGGGATTGTTAATTTCATGGGCGACACCCGCTACCAGTTGCCCCAAACTAGACATTTTTTCACTATGAACCAGTTGGCTTTGAGTTTCTTGAAGTTGGCGGAAGGAAAGTTTAAGCTGATGCGCTTGTTCTCGATAGCGTGCTTCTGATTCTTGCAAGGCTGCTTCAGTAGAGATGCGCTCTTGGATCTCCTGTTGCAGATGCTGATTTGATTGGGTCAACAGCTGATTGGATAGGAAAAGTTCAGCCGTCCTTTCTTTTACCCGCCCTTCTAACTCAGATGTAAGTTTTAAAAGTGCTTTCTCTGCCTTAGTTCGCTCTTCAATCTCCTGTTCCAGATGCACATTTTGTTTCTGCAATCTTTTAGTCAGATTTCGCAAGCTTAAATGGATTTTGACTCGGGATAAAACTTCTTCATGTTGAAGCGGCTTAGTAATGTAATCAACCGCCCCAAGATTCAATCCCCGGATTTTATCCACAGTCTCAGAAAGCGCCGTCATAAAAATTACGGGGATGTCTTTCGTTGATTCCTTCGCTTTCAATTGCTGACAAGTTTCAAACCCATCTATACCGGGCATGAGTACGTCTAATAAAATCAGATCGGGCGGGGAATAATCAACCTGAGCAATTGCATCCTCGCCATCCTGCGCTACCAATACTTGAAAGCCTGAATTCACTAAAAAATCGAACAACACTCCTAAATTTGTAGGGTTGTCATCAACGATTAAAATTACCCCATTTTCAATATTTGAAGGATTCATTAATTTTTTCCTACAGTCCTTAAAAATTCGCGGATCTTTTTAACTTGAAAGCTTTTAGCTAATTGACGCAATTCGCCTGAAAAAGGTGCATATTTAATATCTAATTTTTCTAGTTGATCGCTTCGCTCTACAATGCCTTTGAGATCGCCCTTCATTGCTAAATCAAATAAAGCTGCAATTTCCTCTGCTGATGGAGTAGCTAATGAATGCTGATTGCTTCGGTTTTTGGGCTGATAATTTTCTTCTTTATAGTCTTTTTCTAGTTGATTTTCGTTTTCTTCATAAACCCACTCCAGCCCTAAGTGAAGTCGTAACTTTTCTAAAAGCTCTGGTATTCGGATTGGCTTGGGCAAAAAATCATTGCAGCCGGCTTCCTTACTTTTGTTCTGATCGAAATCAAAAACGCTGGCAGAAGTTCCAATCACTATCACATCTTTTAGTTCGGGCGATCGCCTAATACGCCGAGTCGTTTCAAAGCCATTCATTTCAGGCATCATCAAGTCCATTAAGATGCAATCGGGATTAAATTCAGCCGCTTTCTTCAGGCAGTCTTTGCCATCTATCGCTTCCAAAATTTCAAACCCTAAAGGCAATAGCATCTTGAGCAAAATTGAGCGATTTTCTCGCTTATCGTCTGCTACGAGGATTTTCCGCTTATAGCCTTTAAATCCTACGATATTTTTTTGATCTTGTTTGACACCTTCAGCATATTGAAAAACTTCAGGCAAATCTAAATCAAAGAAGAAAATACTGCCTTTTCCTAAAATACTTTGGACTTGAATTTCGCCACCCATCATCTGAACTAATTGGCGGGTAATTGCCAATCCTAATCCGGTTCCCTCAGATTTGCGATGGTTTTCTCCCACCTGCTGAAACGGCAAAAATATCTCTTCTAATTGCTCTGGTGCCATGCCAATTCCTGAATCTTCCACATGGAACCGGATTTTGCCTTTGTAATAGCCGACTTTAAAAGCCACGCCTCCAGTTTCAGTAAATTTGACAGCATTGCCGAGTAAGTTTAGCAAAGCTTGCCGCAATCGTTTCTCGTCAGCCCTAACACCTGTGGGAAGTTGAGTAATCTGCTCGTAAATTAAAGAAATGCCTTTTTGTTCGGCACGGATGTTACAGATTTCGGCAATGCCTTCTAGAAACTCTGGAAAATGAAAATCTGTTGGGTGAAGTTCCATTTTCCTGGCTTCAATTTTGGAAAGGTCTAAAATGTCATTAATCAGGTTTAGCAGATGGTCGCCGCACTGGTGAATAATACCTAAACCATCTTTTTGTAAATCAGTTAAACTTTTGTCTCGCTTGAAGATTTGGGCATAACCTAAAATGCCATTGAGCGGTGTCCGCAATTCATGGCTCATATTTGCGAGAAAATCACTCTTAGCACGGTTGGCTGATTGAGCAATTTCCTGGGCTTTTTGCAAATGGACATTTTTTTCTTGTAACTCCAGGGTTCGCTCTTCTACTTTCGCCGCCAGAGTATTGCTGTATTCTTCTAGTTGTTGGTTGGCAGATTCTAAATGAGCATAGAGTCGTGCATTCTCTAGAGCGATCGCAGCCTGTCCCGATAACATCCGCAATACTTGCACCCGTTGCTGAGTGAAAGCTCCCACAACCAGATTATTTTCTAGATAAAGAATAGCAGCGAGCTTACCTTGATTGAGAATCGGAGTACAGAGCAGTGACTTGGGTTGATGTTGGCTAATGTAGGGATCGGCGTTAAAGATTTGCTCGTGGCTGGCATCATTTAAAACAACATCTTTTTGGGTTCTAGAAACATAATTCAGTACCGAAATAGGCAACTGCTGACTGGTTAATTGTGCCTGGGATTCCAGCACTTGTATCTCATCTTTAGTCCCCAATGCTTCTAGGAAGAATTGACCGTCTCTTGATAAAATCAACGCTCCAGTTTCTGCACCAGCATTCTCTATCAAAATTTTCATCAACTTATCGAGCAAGTTGGCTAGCACAATTTCGCTAGAAATCGCTTGGGATGCTTTCATCACTGTTGCCAAATCTAGAACCTCTGAAACACCGGAAGTGCTAGAACTAATGGTTTTTTGGCGCGTCTGTTTAATCGTAGTGCCTGTCTTTTTGCTCAATTTTTGGTTAAGGACAGAGGCGAGTAATTGGGAGTAGTGTTTTGCTAAATCCTCAACTTTGGCTGTTGCTCCCCAGCGCATATAAGCGTAGTAGGCATTTGTCATGTAAGTTTGAGCAATAGTTTCTTTACCCCATGACAGATAGAATTTAGCAGCTAGTTCGTGAGCCAATGCTTCTTCGTTGATATACTCGTTTTCTTTAGCGAGTGCGATCGCCCGATCGTACATCTCCATCGCTTCTATTTTTCCGCCTAAAATCCGAAGCCGCTCTGCCTCTACTAGATAGAATTTGTGCAGATGATTGATTGGGGCATGATGCGCCCATTTTTGCATTTTTTCTTGATTAGCTTGTACTCGATTAAGAATATCCTGTTGTTCAGACTGTGAATCAGAATATACAGCTAGCCGTACTAAAGAATCATAGAAATAGAAGATAACAACAGTTAGCTGTCCTGTAGACGAACCGAAAGAACTTTCTATCTGAGGAATAGTTTTTAAAGCTTCCGCGTAATTTTCAAAAACATAACTAATCGCAAGCTTGTGCAAGTATAAGTAATGAATTGCTAGTTGGTTGTTGGTTTGCTGATATAGCGGTAGCATTTTATCTTCGTCATAGGCTTCCCCCTTTAACTGGTATACATTTTGGGTTATTCCCATCATGTTTAAGACGGCTTGCCAACAAATTTTTGTATTATTAAGTGCTGTTTTTTGGCTAATTTTATGAAGGGCATCCGTGTAAGTTGCTATCTCTCGTTCGAGTTGCATTAGTTCCTTGCCAACAAAAAACGAGTAATGACTCCACACCATGATGGCATAGCCAGCATATTCTAAATCTCCGGTTTCCAACCCGCTAGAGAAAGTTGACAGGAAAAGTTCTAGAATATTCCTGACGTGTTCCTTCCAATGTTGAACGGCAGCATAGACCAAGTGGCACGTCTTGGCCTCGATTTCTTTAGCATTTAACTTAGATACTAAACGCAAAGCTAATTGACCGAATTCATAACCCCCTTCAATATCTCCTACAGCCCCGCAAAGAAGAAGACTATATACGGCATATGCAAAGGGAGACACAGAAGCATTGCCATATTGAACGGATAAATCGACCTGTTTACATACTGTTAAAGGCACCAGTGAGGGCATCGCAGAATAGCAAGCAGAAAATATACTTGACAGAATCCTTATCGCTGCTAGTTGATGAGGATCGGTCATTTCAGGGAGATCGATTAATTCCTCAGTTCGCTTTCCGCTCAAAATTGCCGCAGTTTCCCCCAGCGCCTGCCCAATATCAGACGGGTTTGGCGAGTCAGGAAGCTCTACCCCCAAATGCTTTAAGACTTGCAGCCCCGTATTCAGTGCTTCTAGCAGCTTGTTCTGCCCCATATAAGCTTGAATCTGGACTTCGGATATCTTCACTTTGTCCAATAGCGTTTTGGCGCAGTTTTGCACGATTTCAGCCAATCTCTGCATTTGAGCAAAGTCACCGCTTAAGTATGCTGCTTCTGCTGCTTCGGTATGCAGCGCTAATGTTAGGTCATACTGACTCTTCCAGCTAGAATCTGCCAACAGTCCCAAACCTACGTGCAAGTATTTAACAGCCGAGTCATACGCTGTAGCTGCTTTGGCTCTCTGACCTGCAATCAGGTTGAGTTGGGCTAGTTCATATTTTTTTGCTTCAGTTTTTAGTAAGTCAGTACCGTAATTGAGTTGGTTAACTAAAGCGAAGATATTTTCTTTTCGTTCTTCTGGCGTTGTGGAGTGTAGCAGTAATTGACCAATCCTCAAGTGTGTTGCTTTCTTCTCTTCATCTGGAATCAAAGAATAGGCAGCTTGCTGCACTCTGTCATGTAAAAACTTGTAGTCAACTTTGACATCAGTTAAAGTAAATTCCCCGGATTCTTCTTGACTAAATACCAACGGAATTTTGTACTCATTGCTCAAAGGTAAAATTAAACCAGCCTGAAGCGCTGACCACAACTGTGCCGCTGTAACCAAGGAGGATTCTTCATTGATAACGCTCAAAACTTCTAAATTAAAAGTGTTGCCAATACAAGCAGCCAGTTTTAACACTTTCTGGGTGTCTGAATGCAGCTTGCGAATATTTCTAGCGATCAGTTCGACAACATTATAATCGGTGATGCCGATCGCTTGAATTTGCTTAATATTCCAGCGCCATGTTCTAGAATATAAATCATAAGTTAATAAATCTTCTTGATAAAGGGTTTTGAGCAGTTGATTTAAGAAGAAAGGATTTCCCTGAGTTTTGTTGAAAAGTAGAGAGGCTAAATTTCGCGTTTCTACTGATTCATTTAAAGTATCGGCAATTAATTCTTCGACATGAACCAGGTTTAAGGGTTGAAGGACAATATCATTTACTGCCGCCCCAGTTTTGCGAATCTTGTCAATCGTTTGAATTGTTGGATGCGTGGGGAAAACTTCGTTATCTCGATATGCCCCAATCAGCAATAAATACTTGTTATCGGTATCGATCATTAGCAGTTCGAGCAATTTCAGCGATGCTGAATCCGCCCACTGCAAGTCATCTAGGAAGATAACTAGGGGATGTTCAACAGTTGTAAATACGCCTATAAATTGTTTAAATACACGGCTGAAACGATTTTGAGCTTCAGTCGCCCCTAGTTCTGCTACGGGTGATTGTTTGCCGATAATCAGTTCAACTTCGGGAATTACATCAACGATTATTTGCCCGTTAACGCCTAAAGCACCTAAGAGTTTCTCTCTCCAAAGTTGAATTTCTGCTTCGCCTTCGGTTAGAAGTTGTTGAGTTAAGGATTGGAATGCTTGAATCAAGGAAGCATAAGGAATATTGCGCTTAAACTGATCGAATTTACCTGCAATAAAATATCCCCGTTGTCGAACGATAGGTTTGTGAACTTCATTGACTAAAACAGTTTTACCAATGCCGGAATAACCGGAAACAAGCATCATTTCCCCAGTACCATCGGAGACGCGCTCAAAGGTATTTAACAGGGTAGTAACTTCCGCCTCACGACCATAAAGTTTTTGAGGAATCAGTAATTGACCTGCTTTGTCAGCACTACCGGGAATAAAGTCAGAAATTCTTCCGGTAGTCTGTAGCTTCATTAGACAGATTTCCAAGTCAAACTTTAAACCTTCTGAACTTTGATAGCGGTCTTCAGCATTTTTAGCTAACAGTTTCATTACAATATTGGAAATTGCCTCTGGAATTTCCGTATTTAGTTGATGAGGTGGAAGTGGCATTTTGGCGATATGGCTGTGTACCAATTCCAGAGGCTCGCTAGCATTAAAAGGCAATTCACCTGTGAGTATTTCATAAAAGGTGACACCTAGAGAATAGAAGTCGGTGCGGTAGTCAAGTGACCGATTCATTCTCCCGGTTTGTTCCGGTGACATATAGGCGAGAGTACCTTCAAGTAAGGCGGGGTTGCCAAGGGTTTGGTTTTCTCTTTCTAGACGAGAAGCAATGCTAAAGTCGATTATTTTAACTTGCTTTGTCTCTGGATTAATGATGATATTTTGAGGTTTAATATCTTTATGAATAATTTGGGCTAAATGCAGTTGAGCAAGTGTGGATGCTAGCTGAATGGCTATGTTTAAAAGTTCGCTTAAGTCTAAAGAGCGATCGCTAATATAATTTTTTAGCGAGATTGCCCCAAAATCTGACAAGATAAGTGCTAGACCATTCTGATAGTTTTCTAAAGCTAGGGGCTTGACAACTCCTTCTATATCTACTAGCGTTTCTAAAATTTTATATTCATGTTTTAGCCGGGTCAGCTCTTCTAAGGTGGGATACTCGGCTTTGATCGCTTTAACGATCGTTGGTGTTTTATCCAACTTCCTAGAAGCACGATAAATAACGGTATCGGTGCCTTCATGTAGGGCTTCAACGAGTTCGTAACCGGGAAGGGGAAGAATCATTTTTATAAGAGTGTGGGTAGCGTTAATTGGGAATAAATTTATGGGAATCCCTAAAAATAAGGATAATTCGCCAGTCGATTTATCGTTCCCAAACCCCCCTACAAATTCTCGAATCCTAAATAAAGCTCAATATTCAGACATACAAGTTAGTATTTCCACACTACCCAGCTTGATGACGCAAGGGATTGGATAAGATGAACCATAAAGCTACTCAGACATTCAGGAAACACGAAGTTCTTCAGCTTGGTGTCTGAGTGCCTTTGTGGTTTAAAAAAGCAATTTTTTGGCAAAAGGATTTAGAAATGGAGTTTCTGCTCGCTTCTAAGTCGTTACTTTACGTAGCAGAGTTTACCGCCATAAATACAAATCTCAGTACAAATACTCCAGCTAAAATCCACACAGCTAAACTGACTTCGTGCGCTTTTCCTTGAAATGTTTTTACCAGTGGATAAGTCATAAAACCAATTGATAAACCTTCGGCAATTGAGTAAGTCAAAGGCATCAGGAGAATCGTCAAAAAAGAGGGAATTGATTCGGCAGGATCGTCCCAACGAATTAGACGGACATTTCCTGCCATCAAGACGCCAACAACGAGCAGTGCGGGTGCTGTAGCAAAGGCGGGAATTGCTGCCAACAAAGGGATAAAAAATATTGACAGAGTAAATAAGGCGGCGACGACAACGGCAGTAAACCCGGTGCGTCCCCCTTCCGAGACGCCAGCGGCTGACTCGATATAGGTTGTGACGGTGGAAGTTCCCAGAATTGCCCCCACAGTGGTTCCCACGGCGTCTGCCATCAGCGCTTCACTCGCGCGGGGCAGTTCCCCATTTTCATCAATGTAGCCTGCCTGGATGCCGACACCGGCGAGGGTGCCGATGGTGTCGAACAGATCGATGAACAAAAAGACAAAGGTGACAGCGATCAAATTCCAGATATTGGTTTGATTAATCTGACTCAACCCCTGGAAAGCTTGACCGAGCAAAGCTCCTGGCCACTGGGGAAGTGCGATAATTCCAGAGGGCGGGGGTGTAATGCGAAGAATCCATCCCAACAAGGCAGTGGCGAGAATTCCCCATAATAGCGCTCCTTTGACACGGCGAGCGACAAAAGCAAAGGTGATGAGAATCCCCGCGATCGCTACCAGTGTTTGCGGCTGTTGCAAGTTTCCCAAGGCGGTTTTCGTGACGGGGTTCGCCACAATAATCCCCGCACCCCCCGTTTTCGGATCGCCAGCCAAGCCAATATAAGCGATAAATAAACCAATTCCCGCCGCTGTCGCTTGTTTGAGGCATTCAGGAATGGCGCGGATAATTTGGCTGCGAATACTTGATAGGGTCAAGGCAATGAAAATTAGCCCCTCGATCAAAACGGCGCTGAGGGCAACTCGCCAATCAATTTTCAGTGCCAAAACGACAGAAAAGGCAAAAAAGGCATTGAGTCCCATTCCCGGTGCCAAGGCAAACGGATAATTAGCCGTTAATCCCATCATCAAGGTCGCAATGGCGCTGGAAATCGCGGTTGCGATCGCCAACTCCCCAAATAAATCTTGCGGTTTTTCCAGAAAAATGGCATTTGACAAAATTCCCGGATTGACTGCCAGAATATATGCCATTGTCATAAACGTGGTCACGCCTGCCAACACTTCGGTGCGAAAGTTGGTGTGGAATTCCTCAAATTTAAAAAATCGCGCGATCGCACCCTGCCACCCGGTCGGCGGGGGCGAAGATCCTTGACTGGCAACGACTTCAGTTTTGCTCAACTCATCCTTGTTCATTTTTTTGTCTGACACGCACTCTACTCAGAGTAAAGTTTTATTGAGAAATTTTTGGGATGATGCTACACAGTTTGGAAATGCCTTGAAGCGTTTGAGCAGGTTTTTATGTTCTTGTTTAACAAACGTTCTATCAGCCAACGGTGGTTCTGGATTGGAATGGCTGGCGTATTCTTGGTTTCGCTTGCCCTGCGTTTTTGGGGGCTGGAACGATTTAATACTTTAGTGTTTGATGAAGTTTACTATGCGAAGTTTGCCAACAACTATTTAACCCGGACTCCCTTTTTTGATGGGCATCCCCCTTTGAGCAAGTACATCATCGCCGTGGGGATGTGGATAGGCGATCGCTTACCCTTCGGGAAAGATACGATGAACGGGCTGACGGGTTCTCTGCATTCGCCTTGGAGTTACCGTTGGCTAAATGCGCTGACTGGCTCATTTATTCCCTTAGTGCTAGGGGGAATTGCCTATCAACTCACTTATCGGCGCAGCTATGCGTTAATCGCTGCTATCTTTGCTGCCGCTGATGGTTTATTCCTTGTAGAGTCGCGCTATGCCCTAAATAACGTTTATCTAGTTATTTTTGGACTGATGGGGCAGTGGTTTTTCTTATTAAGTCTCGCGAATCAAGCGATGCAACGCTGGTTTTGGCTAGCGCTCGCCGGTATTTTTTTCGGGGCGTCCGTGGCTATCAAGTGGAATGGCTTGTGGTTTCTGTTAGGTGCCTACTTTATGTGGGGTTTTGCCTGGGCGCTGCAATGGGCGCAACAGGTATTCGATAAAAGGAGCAAAAAAACCGGAGAACCTGGGACTCAAGGATCGGAGGAGCAGAGGCGATTTTTTCCTGATTCCTCAGTCGTGACTCCTGACTCCTCAGTCCTAAATCCTAGCTCCTCAGCCCTGACTCTGACCCCGTTACAAAACCTGACCCAGCTAAATTTACTTCACATTTTAGTGAATTTAGCAATCATCCCATTCCTTTTTTACGCCGTTATCTGGATTCCTCACATTCAACTCAACCCAGAATTTGGATTTTGGGAGGTGCAAAGGCAAATTCTGGCATACCATCAACGAGTGGGTGATGGGCCGACAATTCATCCTTACTGCTCCAGATGGTATACCTGGCTGTTGATGCTGCGCCCGGTGGCGTACTTTTACCAAACGGCTCAAAATACGAACACGATGGTACCCGCACTTCCGCCTTTACCGAAAGGGGTGGGTAACGTGATTTACGATGTCCACGCGATGGGAAATCCAGTGCTGTGGATTCTTTCAACGGCGGCAATTTTACTGCTGCTGTTTTTGCTAGCTCAATACTTCTTGACTGGGAAAGGATGGAAATTTACTCCAAGCGTTTCAACTTGGATTGCCTTGTATTTGGTTCTAAACTGGCTGGCGAATGTGCTGCCTTGGGTGCGGGTAACTCGCTGCACGTTCTTATACCATTACATGGGAGCGTCTGTGTTTTCGGGGTTGGCGCTTGCCTGGATTGTCGATAGGTGGCTGCAAAGTCCAGCGCGTGAATTAAGAGCGATCGCACTGACGGTAATTTTTGCGATTTTGGCAGCTTTTGTGTTCTGGATGCCAATCTATTTAGGTTTGCCCTTATCTCCCAGAGATTATCAAATCTTGATACCGCGCTTCAATATTCGGTCTGTGCCACCTTGGTTACGCCAGTGGGTGCCGAATTGGATTTAGGAAAGTCTGAAAGGTTTAGGGTTGAGTAATGAGTTTGAAAATGCTCTCTTTTTCTAATCATTAAAAACTCAACCCTCAAAATTCAAATTCTGATAAATAAAGAGCGATAAACGGGTTCGCCGCGAGAAAGAGTAGTGATTTCGCGTTCGGTTGGCACTGGCAGGGGATTCGTGTCTAACCAAACGTCACCTCCCTGTCTTTGGAAAGCTGGGGAAGAAGAGAAGCGATCGCGCATTTCCACTGCGATCGCCTCAACATCTGACTGAACAAAAACCACTCCTCCAGTAACCAGGTACTTTGCCAAAACTTCGAGCATTTCTGGCTGCACCACGCGGCGTTTGGCGTGTCGATTTTTAAACCACGGATCGGGAAATTGAATGGTGACGCGCTGCAAGGTGCCGACTGGCAAAGAACTCAAAATAGGATTTAATGAGTTATTGGCATTACAAAATAAGTAGTGAAGATTTTCTAATTGCGCCTGCTGTTTCCATTCATTGGCTTCTTCTACTAAGGTTTCTCGAATTTCCAAACCCAGATAATTCCAATCGGGTTCTACCGTCGCCATTTTCAATAAAAACCGCCCCTTAGCACACCCAATATCTAAATGCAGCGGCTTTGTCGGATCGACATAAATAGTCTGCCAGTCGGGAGGATTTACCGGCGTTTGATACTTGGCGGAAAGTGGATTAACGTGTTGGCGAACTCGGACGGGTGACAATATGAAACTCCTTTTTTGGATGTTAGCGATTTAGTAACTAATATCATTCAACACAAAGTTTTTCCCTCTCCCTAACTCTCTCCTACAAGGAGAAGAAACAGGCATATTTTAGCCTCCAGAGCGCATTTCGCTCCCTTTCCTGGTAGGGAAGGAGGTTGGGGGTTAGGTTTTGATGCGAACTTGGCGCACTAACTGCTTCGCGTGCGGAAGAGAATGTACCAAAGGTTATGATCGACGGGGATTGCTATTATCACATTCCCTCATCCATTTTTGCGTTGGCGCTATGAGTCTCAATTTTCGTTTTGCTGTCATCAGCGACTTACACATTGCACTTCCTGACACGATTACGGATCATCCCAGCCGTTTTCACATGGTAGAAGTCAGCATCCCAGCATTGGAGATTGTACTGAGACATCTGGAACAACTTAACTTAGATTTTCTGTTGATACCGGGAGACTTAACGCAGGATGGGGAACCAGAAAATCATGCTTGGCTGCAAAAACGCCTCTTGAAGCTCCCTTTTCCCGTCTACGTGGTGCCGGGGAATCATGATGTACCCAGTTTACTCCCTACTGATAGCGCCATTGGACTCCAAGAGTTTCCCCGCTATTACCAACAGTTTGGCTACGAGCATCCGGAGCAACTGTATTACACGACTCAAATTCTACCCGGAGTGCGTTTAATTGGGCTGAATTCCAATAATTTTAGCGATCGCGGGAAACAGATAGGGCGTTTGGATGATGCTCAGTTGGCATGGCTGCAACAACATCTCAAAGAGGTTGATGATGAGTTAGTGATGGTGATGGTGCATCACAACGTCGTCGAGCATCTACCCGGACAATCCACCCACCAGCTAGGGCGTCGGTATATGTTAGAGAATGCGCCAGTGCTGCTGCAAATGCTCCGCGAGGCGGGGGTAAATCTAATTTTTACAGGGCATTTGCATATTCAGGATATTGCTTGCGATCGCGGTGTTTATGAGATCACCACAGGTTCTCTGGTTAGCTATCCTCATCCCTACCGGATCTTGAACTTCCGCACCGATAAGCAAGGCAAAAAATCCTTGCAGATTGAGTCGCATCGGGTGGAATCTGTCCCCCATTTCCCAACGCTGCCACAATTCTCACGAGATTGGATGGGCGATCGCTCGCTTCCCTTCATGCTCAAGTTGCTGACTGAGCCACCCTTAAATATCCCGATGACAGAGGCAGAGGGACTCGCCCCCAATTTACGCTATTTCTGGGCAGATGTTGCCAAGGGGGATGTTTTATTTGATTTCTCCCACTTCCCCCCAGTCGCAAAGCGTTATTTCGAGTCATTTGGCGCGATCGCTCCCGATGGCACCCCCGCCCTCATTGACAATTACACAACTTTATCTCTATAACCTAATTCATCAGCTCTTTGATCTATCTTTAGTAAGATGCTGTTCAATCTTTACCTTCAGTAAAGTGTCTCTAAAGTGCCATAGCATTGCTTAAGCTCATTCTCAGTCTAGATACAAGTCTCTAAATCCACGCTCTACATCGTGACCTTAGTAGTAGACCAACGAAACTGGATAGAAGAAAGTCGTCATAGCCATCGCGGAAGTGCCATGTTGTTTGCACCGATGGTGGAATTCAATGTGATGGCTGAAGTTGGAGATACTCCTCCTTAGTTAAGGCGGTTTAGAGGCGAAGCCAGACGATTAGGCGATCGCAGTGAAAAGAAACTAAGCTAGTTTCCTAAAATTTTCAGGATTTTAGTAAGCATAAGTGAAAATTTTGCTTGCTCATAGTAACTATCTTTAAAGCCTATAGCTTAGGCTTCTAAGCTTCCTTGGGTTTGGGGGCATTGAAACTAACACGAGTAAGAGTCTGTTGTATCGAACGGGCATTACTTTTGAAATGACTGTAAGTTAACAACAACTCCAGCTTTTTCATAGAATTTTACCTCTGCTCGCTACCTTAGGTTGATGGCTTGAAGTCAAAGACAAGCTTGCTGAAGCTGTACTGATTTCGTTCAAGAGATAGTTACTCCTACAAATCATCAAATGTTAGTTTTCCTTAGGATGATTTTGGAGTGCATTTACCATGACTAACAACATAAGTACTGAAAAATTTCAATCTTTATCACATTCCCGGTGGTCGCGGATGAACGAATTCCTCTTAATTACCTTAATAGGAGGAATTCGGCGACCGTTGGGTACGATGCTGCGAAGACTACTCTACCCAACAATTTTAGGTCGGGTAGGTAAAGCTCTATACATTCAAAGTGGAGTTGAATTGTTGAATGCTTCTTCTATTGAAGTTGGAGACAATGTCAAAATTCTTCGAGACGTTCGCCTAAACGCTAGCGGCGAAAACAGTAAGATTTCTCTGGGAGATTTAGTATGCCTCGATCGAGGCGTTGATATTAATGTTACCGAACGAGGTAACTGCAATATTGTAATTGGGGAACGAACGCATATTTCTCCCTATACCTGTTTAGGCGGTCCAGGTAATATCAAAATTGGCAAATTCTGTTTAATCGCATCACACGTAGGAATTTATGCCAACAATCATAACTTTGCAGATCCTACAGTTTATATCTGGAAGCAAGGTATCACTTGCAAAGGAATTGTGATTGAAGATGACTGTTGGCTAGGCAGTGGAGTCAAAGTCCTCGATGGAGTCACCATTGGGAAGGGAAGCGTCATCGGCGCAGGCGCGGTTGTAACCAAAGATATTCCCCCTTACTCAGTTGCAGTTGGCGTTCCTGCTAGGGTTATTTCTCAGCGAAATAGCGTTTGCGAACGCGAAATAAAACAGGAAATTTTAGTTGCGGACTCTTAACAATTTAATAGAGAATGCTATTTTAAATAGTCTTCCTGCTGCTGAGCAAAAACTCAATTCCTGTTACAGATCGCTTGATATCTGTTATTACCAAAATCAGATTTGACAGAAACAGCCATGGACATTCAAAATTACCGCTATCCTTCCCAATGGAACCGTCAGAAAGAATCTTTATTCATTACATTTTTTGGGTGGTTCCCCTTATCAATCGGTTTAAGACTGCGAAACTTTTTTTATCGGAGTATTTTAGGACGTATAGGTAAGTCTGTTCTGATTCAACCAGGTGTTGAGTTTATTCGCGCTTGTTGTATTGAAATTGGAGATAAAGTTAAAATTTTTCGGGGAACTCTCTTAGAAAGCGGCGATCAGAATAGTCGAATTTATCTTGAAGAGGAGGTGTCCCTAGGCAGAAATATTTATTTATATGCTGGTGGTCAAAACAGTAAAATTTGTCTGAAAAAGCGGGTTAGGCTCGACCGTGGCGTTGATATCAAAGTTATGCCTGGAGGTTGCATTGAAATTGGAAACAATACGTATGTTGGTCCATACACTTGTTTATCTGGCAGTCAAATCAAAGTTGGCAGAGACTGTTTAATTTCTTCGCATACCACCATTTATGCTAGCAATCATAACTTTGCCGATGCCACAAGTCCGATTGTCAGCCAAGGTGATACCTGCAAGGGAATTGTGATTGAAGATGATTGTTGGCTGGGAAGCAAAGTAACCGTCGTGGATGGAGTCACGATTGGTAAGGGTAGTGTCATCGGTGCAGGCGCAGTCGTAACTAAAGATATTCCTCCTTATTCGGTTGCTGTAGGTGTACCGGCTAAGGTTGTTTCCAAACGCAATGGTACGGCTGAGAATTTAGTAAAAGTTGGGGGTCTTAAACTTACCGATTCCAGCAACATTTAATCTAACTGTGCCGGAATTGTGAAACAAATAGTTTGGGAACTGGTAATCGGTAATTGTTTTTTCAGGAATTACCTGTTCCCCGTCTTGAGGTATAAAGTTTCCAAACTGTAATCAATTTATTTTTGGCGACAAATACCAAAGACTGAAGTGTATCCATGCAGGAAGGTACTTCCTCCTACAGGGCCAATTTCACCATTACAGAAGAAACCCGCCAGGGGGATGTCTTTTAGATAGCGACGAAATAGCTCGGAGTCAAAGTTAGGCTGCCCATAAAGCCCTTCTCCTCGCCCCAGGCAGGAGAACATCAAAGCACCGGCAGATGGAGAATCGTTAGGTGCCTGTTTTTGATAGCGCTGGAGGAGGAGTTCTAAGTCTTCTGCGGAGGTTAGGGCGTCTCGGAGGTGGAATTGGATGCGCTGACCGGGGCGGACGCGATCGCCAATTGCGATCGCCCCCACTCTAGGATCTACGCCCAGTAAGTTGCGGATCAAAAAATCTCCCGGCTCCAGGTTTAACTTAAATTCATCCCGCACCAAGCCTACAAACAGCGAATGCTGTGCCAGCTGTCGGTCTGCCTCGCTCAAATTCTCGATTAATTCCTGTAAGATTTCCAGAGGCGTCCCAGACTTTCCGGCACAGTCATTCACATTGGCACTATCCTCTTGGGGAGTCAGTTCCAGAAGAATATTTCGTTCTCCTTTCGTGATTCGATAAGGCTTCCCAATCGGGCGACAGCCCTGTGCCACAATTGTTTCCATTACAATATTGCCGCTTAAAGCGACGCCAACCGTTCCTTCGCGGTAGAGCTGGTAGTTACAAAATAAACCCGTATTGCTGCCCAAACTGCCAGCGCTAGCCAGTCCTCCCACTTTCACTGACCCTGGATAAGCAAAATCCAGTCCTTGAAGTAAGTCATTAATCTTGGAAGAGAAAGGATCGGCTAACAAAATGAACTGGGGTTCATCAGCCGGTGATACGCCAATCAGGTCAACCCAATTATCCGGTGAGCTATCTAGGTCGGGCAGAGCATTGCTAGAAATCTCAAATGCGCGAACATTGACTCCAGGAAGATGAACCAAGCTAAGGCTTAATGCGGGTTCTTGTTCGACTTCTTCCACTTCGTCCTGCGAATTCATGCCAATGATGCCGCCGCCACCACAGCCAATCAGCGCTTTGATATTAAGTTGTTCTTGCAACAATGGCATCAGCCGTGAATATTCACTCGCATAGGCAGACGAGATGAACACCAGCCCCAAGTCAGCCGATGCCTGCAACGCCAGAGTCGTACGTTCAACCACTTCTGCCACTGCCGCTTCCAAAGACGGACGGGTTGATAAGGCGTTCGTCCACTTGATCTGCTTAGCCATAGGGATTACACAAAAATGCGCTTTTGTAAGCCAATGCTCTTGGGCGGATTGGCAGGGTATCAAAGCCTTATCATTACCCTAACACTCGCAAGGCACAGGTTGTAGAGTCCCTTACTTCAACCCTAGGGGAGGAGTTGGCGAGTGGCAGTAGCGCCTTAACATTAGTTAATATGGTGAAGATAACCATAGATTAGCCGGTTAAGTGTATACTGGCACCTCGGTGAGTCAGAAACGACCAAATCTTAAAAGATAAAGATCGATCCTGTTCAGGTGCTGTCACTTGCTGATATGACAAAGAAAGAACGACTGAAAACTTAGAGTCAGCGAGCAGAACACCTGATTGGAGATTACCGATAACGGTCGAAATTCACCAGGTTTCCTGAATTAAAACAAGAAACGGGGACGAGAATTATGAGCAACATCCAAGACCAAATTGAACAAGAGCGCGAGCAAGCCCGGACTGTGTGCGATACAAAGGGCGCAGGTTCCGGTGAGTGTGCCGCTGCCTGGGATGCCGTTGAAGAATTGCAAGCAGAAGCATCCCATCAGCGGGAAACCAAGCCGAAGAATTCTCTGGAGCGGTATTGTGACGCTAATCCAGGAGCCGATGAGTGCCGGGTCTACGAAGAATAAACTTAATTCAGTGCTAAATGCCGCCAGTCCAAGCTGGTTTTCGCTGCACGAATTCACCGGATAAATTTCTGGCACTTACAAGCAACAAGAACCTGATTGAAGTCGTTCGAGTTGCTTGTTTTTTCGTTTTGCGTAGCTATCTATACCGATATTTGTTTTGATGCGACAGATGCGATCGCTCTGAAGCGGCTTCTCGCGTAAGCCAAAAAAGTAGCGCAGGGGTTTCCCTACCCCTACTGAGCAATCGGGAAACGAATCTAAGCTCCCTGCCCCCACAAGTGAAAAAGAAGCAGTTTTGGAGCGGGAAAGTAAAGATAAGGGAAAGAGAAAAAATTCCCTTTCCTCAAGTGTAGGGAGCTGTTGCAGGCAATTAGAGCAACGAGATTCGTTGAGTGGCAGTTGCACCTAGACAGTTAAAATGAGTGGGTAAAATTCCCCTTTCTGCCATACACAGCCAATGGACAATGACAACCTCTGGTTTCGACCGTTAGTTTGGATGGACTACCGACTAGCGCTACTATTTACTGTTATCATTCCGCTGATTCTGCTGATCTGGGCTTTTATCCAGAAAGCCGATGCAATGGTGCGCTTGTTAATCATCTACTGGCGGGTTTCTAGTCTACTGGCGATTACAATTTACTTGATGATTGCTGGATGGCCTATTTCCTACGTGTCGTCTTTCTTTGCCCGCCTGTTGATTCCCATATCACTCTGGTTTTGGGTAGATATCAACGATGAAATTGACGATCAACCACTGCGTCCTCTAAAGCTAGTGCTAACAGCGTGGCGTTGGGCTGTCAGTGTTTATTTAACATTGGGCGCTTTAGCTTTCCTTCCTTTCCTGTCTTGTGCATTTTCCCCAGGAGCAATCCAGAAACCATTTTGTGACGTTTGGTTAGAAGCACCTAGGATGTACAAACAGTATTTCCATCCCAGTTATACACCTCGATTTTTAGGCTTTTTGGCGATGGTGGGATTGGTGATTTATGTACTTTACTTGAGTTATTTTGTCTTGATCCGGCTGGGCAAGGAGGGACGCTCAGCAATGGAACAGTAAAAACAATTAAAAATTAAAAATTAAAAAATATTGATTTTTTAATTTTGGCTTTTTAATTGTTTGTCCTTAACCTTTTACACCCCGCATCAAATATGAGTAATGCTGTTGGGCAGCGTCTAGAGCGATACACCGCCAAGCGCCCTCATGAAGTCCTGGTTGTCACGGCTGAAATTGCTGGAGAAGAAGACAAAATTGCCATCTTTAAAGGATATTCTAGTTCTTTGATGCGCCCAACAGCGTTCGATCCGGATGTGCCGGTGCTACCAGATAAGGCATCGATTATCTCTATTGATAGAGTTCTTTCCCCTTACAATCCGGAAGCTCCCCATTATATAGAGCAAGGATTAACTTGGGAGGCAATTCAACCCTTGTTGTTAGAGGCGGGAGTTTAATCAACTAGTTAGTTTAGGTTTGCGAAAGCTAAGGAAGTAGGTAAGAAATAAACATTAGCGGCTTAGGTCAGACAAAATCTAATATTTATCTATTGTTAGATTAAATATTTTTAAGGGAAAACTATCATTGAGTATCCCACTGGAATTTCGACTATGCCATCTCCAGACGCTAGCTTTACCCCACACGAACGGGTCGTTGCTGCTAAGTCTGAGCCACAAAGCCAACTCAGACCCCCAGAACCTTCTCCAGACTGGGCAAACCGATTGCTCCATCGTCTCAGTATCCGAAAGAAAATTGGTTTTGGATATGCCCTAACTCTGGCTGTGGCGATTGTAGGAACCGCCATAGGACGTACGGTAGGAGATTATTACTATGAAGATCAATCTAGGGAGAATCTAGAGAGGGTACATAAGGAAACACTTCTTTTCAATGACTTGAGGTTTAACGTCCTAGAGGCACGAAACCACCAGCAACAATTTATTTCTTTAATATCGCAACCAGAGGTATTTAGGGAACACTATGCTCATTTCATGGAGCATAAAGCGGAGGTTGAGAATCGGCTATCTGAAATCAGAGCTTTAGCAGATAGGACTAATCGCCGGGATTTGAAGCAATTTCTTCAAAATAACCAGAATCCGGTAGAAAGTTACTTTCAGCAAGTAGAATCTCTCCTTAAAAAAATTAATGAGTTGAATTTAAAAACGCAGGATGTTTCAGCCGCACAGCAGGTACTGATCGCTTTTACGAATAATAAAGTAGCTACTGAGTTTGACAACTTTTCAGAAGACGTAGAAATCTTAATTACAAACGCTCACAAGGCAGAAGAAGAAGCCTATGAGGGTCTAGAAAAGGCAGAAAAGGTAGGAACCCAGGTTACGATCGCTGCCATGCTACTGTCGAGTGCGATCGCAACCGCGATCGCCATTTATACCAGTCGCGCGATCGCTCATCCGATTGAAGCAGTTACTAAAGTAGTGACTCAAGCGAATGAGGAAGCTAATTTTGACCTGCAAGCTCCTGTCCTTACTCAAGATGAAGTTGGAGTATTAGCGATTTCCTTCAACACCCTCATTCAACGAGTTGCAAATTATACTCAAGAATTGGAGTTCGCTCGCCAGACTTTGGAAAGACGGGTAGCAGAACGGACTGAAGAACTAGAGGGCAAAAATGAGCAGCTAGAAGCAGTTCGTGCTCATTTGCAAGAACTGAATGCTGAGTTAGTGTCTCAAGCTGGTGAACTCAGCCATACTTTGCACGATCTCCGGCAAACTCAAGCCCGTTTGATTCAAACGGAAAAAATGTCTAGTTTGGGTCAAATGGTAGCAGGAGTGGCTCATGAAATTAATAATCCAGTTAACTTTATCTACGGCAACTTGAGCCACGTCAGCGAGTACACGCAGGATTTACTCGCTCTGGTCGATCTTTACCAGCAACATTATCCCAACAGCGCCCCGGAAATCCAAGCTCAAATTCAAGCATTTGACCTGGAATTTGTCGCTGATGATTTGCCGAAAATACTCTCTTCGATGAAGATGGGAACTGAGCGCATCCGTCAAATCGTGCTGTCTTTGCGAAATTTCTCTCGCCTAGACGAAGCGGAAATGAAACCTGTTGATATTCATGAAGGAATTGACAGCACTTTATTGATTCTCAACCATCGCCTTAAACGCGGCATTGAAGTAACTAAGCAATATGGAGAGTTGCCTTTAGTTGAGTGTTATCCAGCACAACTTAACCAAGTATTTATGAATATCTTGAGCAATGGAATTGACGCCTTGCTTGAGCAAAGCCAGCAAACCAGCCCGCAGATTTTGATTCAGACGGAAATAGAAACAGAAAATCCCGGGTTTGTACGAGTGCGGATTAGAGATAACGGTCTCGGTATTCCCCCAGATATTCAAAACAAACTGTTCGATCCCTTCTTCACGACTAAGCCTGCGGGAAAAGGTACCGGGCTAGGACTGGCAATTTGCGCCCAAATTATGGAAAAGCATCAAGGCAAAATTGAGGTGAATTCGCAGCCGGGGAAGGGAACTGAGTTTGCACTAGTCTTGCCCAGCAAACATCCGAATGCGATCGCACTCAGCAGCCGCCTTGAGCTAGAGCAAGCCAACGGCAGACCCTAAGAGAGGTTTGGGTTATTCCGGAAGGTGCTATCCTCCACTGTAAGTGTGTTGTGTGTTGGAGTGGTTTAAAAATATGGTTTCATCCCCAAGCCGTCCTCAGCTCTCTAGTCCTGTGACTGAGGTAGAGCAACCAGGCATCCGGATTGGTAATAATCCTGCTTCCAGTTTCCTCGCGTTGCCAACGACTCCCCTGTTTGGCACCGATGGCATTCGCGGAAAAGCTGGAGAATTGCTGAGTGCATCCCTAGCCTTGCAAGTGGGCTTTTGGGCAGGTCAAGTGCTGCGGGCATCGGCAACCACCTCAGGGCCGGTGATTTTAGGGCAGGATTCTAGAAACTCCAGCGATATGCTAGCAATGGCGCTTGCCGCTGGTTTAACGTCAGCGGGACTGGAAGTGTGGAATCTAGGGCTATGCCCGACTCCCTGCGTGGCTCATCTCACCAGCGCCTCCCAAGCCGTAGGCGGGGTGATGATCTCTGCTAGCCACAATCCGCCAGAAGATAACGGAATCAAGTTTTTTGGATCGGATGGTACAAAGCTACCCCCCGCGTTGCAGCAGGACATTGAAGCGGCTTTAAGAGGAAGGGCGAATTTCGCCACGTTGAATGGTAGCTGGGGACAGCATTATCATCGACCGGAGTTAGTGACAAATTATCTGGACTTGCTGAAGCGATCGCTCGCACCAGGGATCGGGCTAAAAGGGTTGCGAGTCGTGCTGGATCTGGCTTGGGGCGCAGCGGTTCATCTAGCACCAGCGGTGTTTCAAGAGATGGGGGCAGAAGTCATCTGCTTGCACGATCGTCCCGACGGCGATCGCATCAATGTAAATTGCGGTTCGACTCACCTCAGCTCCCTCCAGTCAGCCGTCAAGCAGCACGGTGCCGACTTAGGCTTTGCTTTTGATGGAGATGCCGACCGAGTCATGGCAGTCGATGCCCAAGGTCGCGTCGTTGACGGCGACTATATCCTCTATTTTTGGGGCAATACCCTGAGGCAAGCTGGACAGTTGCCTGGAGATTTGATCGTGGCGACCGTTATGGCGAATTTGGGCTTTGAACGCGCCTGGAAACAGCTAGGCGGTTCTTTCGTGCGGACAGCCGTCGGCGATCAGTACGTACAGGCGGAAATGCTCCGGACTGGAGGAAAGCTGGGTGGCGAGCAATCAGGACATATCCTCTGCCACCATTACAGTCTCACTGGAGATGGCTTGCTGACCGCTTTACATATAGCAGCACTGGTGCATAGCACTGGGCAATCCCTCTCGGAACTGATCGATGGAAGCTTTCAGACTTATCCGCAGCTGCTGCGAAATGTGCGGGTGGAAGACCGCGAAAAGAGACGGCGCTGGCAAGAGTGCGACGCAGTGACAAATGCGATCGCTCAAGCGGAAGCAGCGATGGGAGACCAAGGAAGAATTTTAGTTCGCGCCTCTGGCACCGAACCCGTCATCCGAGTTATGGTGGAAGCCGCCAGTGCCGACTTAACAAATCACTGGACAGAACAGCTGGTTCTCGCCGTCGAACAACATCTGGCGTGATTTTGAGAAAGAGATGCGTGGATAGGTGGATGCGATCGCTAATCCACGCATCTCAAATCATGTATGCCAAAATCGATGGGTACCGGCAGCTTCAAGCTCCCCCATGCCGAAATCAAAGCTAAAATCCAAAAAGTCTAAAAATACAAAACAGCAGTCTCAAACGCCAACCCTAAGTCTTAAGGAGCAGTTAGCCCAAAAGCGCAAGGCGCAGCAGGCGCGAAAAGAATTCACTCAATTTGCCTTTGCCAGCGTGGGGATTGCCGCCGTTCTTGCTATCTTCCTATTTCTCGCCGCTGGACCAAAAGCAGCCTTAGCCTCTTTAGCAATTCCGGCGCTGGGGTTTTCCTACAAATATCCCCGCAAAGCCCTATGGGCATTCCTCCTTTACCTACCGATTAATGGCACCGTCACCTACTGGATTGGTGGCGGAAATCCTGTATTCCAGCTGGCTAAAGATGGAATCTATATTCCCGCATTGATTGCTCTAGTAAAGGACTGTCAAAGGAAAAAGCTACCCATCCTGATTTCTAAAGAGATCAAGCCGAGCTTGTACATTCTGTTAGTCTTTTCTGGGCTGACGCTGTTTCTTGTTAACGGCTTCCTACAATTTTCGGGCGGTAGGTCGGGACAACCCTTTTTGCAGGGAGTTTTGGGTCTAAAAGTTTTTCTGGGGTACGTTCCCCTGGCTTTTTGTGCCTACTATCTGATTCGGACAAAAAAGGAATTGCTCTTCCTGACACGAATGCATCTGGTTCTCGCCATCATCTGCTGTATCCTTGGCTTTATTCAGTACTCGATGCTGACTAGCGGTAGATGTGCTGGTACCAGAGGACTGGTTGCTGATGCTTTGTTTAAGGCAACCCTGGATGCCAAGTGTTTTGTCGGTGGCGCTTTGGTTTACAGCCCGGAAGTCGGGATGATTCGCTTACCAGGTACGTTTGTCTCTCCTTGGCACTGGGCATGGTTCCTGATTTCCAACGCCTTTTTTACCTTTGCAACTGCCTTCTGTGACACTTCGTTTTTCTGGCGGATTGGTGGTTTAGTCGGTATGGCACTTGTCTTTGCCAATGCGGTGATTTCCGGTCAAAGAATTGCCCTTTCGCTGGTTCCCGTCGTCTTCGTACTGCTGCTTGTGCTTACAGGACAAGTAGCGAACCTCAAACGGTTTATCCCCGTTGGAGTCGGGCTAGGTGTGGTGTTGAGCATCGCCGCCGCCGCTAACCCAGCTTTAATTCAGGAGCGGATCGATAGTTTTGTCAGCCGCTGGAATGCTTCACCTCCCCAAGCATTTATTGTGGAGCAATTTAATTGGGCAATGAAGAAACAGCGGGGATTTTTGGGACGCGGTTTGGGAACGGCTACCAATTCCACCCGAATTTTTGGTGATGCAGCGCTGGTTGAAACTTACTACCCTAAGGTTCTATACGAAATTGGCCCGGCAGGCACGTTGGCGTTTCTAGTTTTCGTGACTTGCTTGACAGCGATTACTTTCAAAATTTACCGCTCGGTGAAAGACAAAAGTTTACGCAGTTTTGGTGCCAGTTTTTGGGTTTTGATTTTAGTGCTAAGTTATAACACTTACTGGTATCCCTTGGATACCGAGGTGGCAATTTATTACTGGTTTTTTGCCGGTGTTATTTTTAAATTGCCAGAAATAGATAAGCAGGAACAAGAGAAGCGATTGGCAGAGGAGGAAAATGATGAGGCTAAAACGAAGAAGAAAGGACGCCGCAAATCATCTGGAAAGCGTACTGTCGGCAAAACAAGCCCGGTACCTGCCACATAATTAAGGCAGCGATCGCTCACTATTCAATTGCATTTCGGAGCAGTAAACCGTGAAGCCTTTGATTTCGGTTATTATCCCCACTTACGGACGTGAAGAACCTTTGCGAGACACGCTCAAAGATGTCTTGCTGCAAGACTACCCAGCCTTTGAAGTGCTAGTGGTCGATCAAACCGCCACGCACCAGCCCGAAACTCAAGCGTATCTTGAGGAGTTGGCAAACAGCGGTAAAATTCGTTGGTTTCGCGTAGATTGGGCAAGCTTACCGGGTGCCCGAAATTATGCGGTACGGCGGGCAGTTGGGGAAATTGTGTTATTTCTGGATGATGATGTCCTGCTAAAGCCTGGATATTTAGAGGCTCATGCTCGCAATTATTTAGAGCGTCCGGAAGTGGGTGCGGTGGCAGGGCGAGTATTTGACCGGATGAAGTTGGAAGATTCCGGCAATAAGTTGACGATTGAGGATTTGCCCCCAGAAGCGATGGACCCTGGAATTGCCTGGTACCACATTGACTTAGTGCATACCGTGAAGCCGCAGCGCGTTCTGACTGCCAGAGGCTGCAATATGTCTTTCCGGCGAGAAATTTTTACGAAGCACGGACTGCATTTTGATGAGCGGTTTCGAGGGAGTGCGGTGCGCGAAGAGTCAGATTTTTGTCTAAGGTTGCGGCAGACAGGGTATCAGATTTGGTACGACCCCGATGCTGATTTAGTTCACCTAGGAGAAGAAACTGGCGGCTGTCACGATATTAGTACGCGATCGCTCCAGTACCAACTTACCTTCTATCACAACCACTTTCTATTAGGCTTCAAAAACCTCACCCCAGCTCAATGTCTGCGATTCTTTGCCAAGCTATTTGACTGTCACGTTTTAGGTCATCCCCCTTGTTACAAAAGCGGTTCTCCCATCAAAATCCTTAGTCGCGGTGTTTCCTACACTCTCGGATTCTTTAAAGCATTGGGTACAGTTATTCAATCTAACTGGGCAGATGGTCAAATATACACCCAGCTCGACAAAAAAGAGGCGTAGCTATGGAAAATAAAACAACACCCGATCTTCATGTGCTTCCCCTTTTTCTAAAAGCTTTGCTCATTCTCTCTTTGGTTTTAGGCATTTTTTTGAGGTTTTATCACCTCGACCAAAAAATTTATTCAAATGATGAGACTTTTAGCACCACATACATATTCGGTCAACGATTCTTAGCGGTTGATGATTCGGTAGTTGGAGTTGACGAGCTACAGAAGTATCAGTGGATAAATCCTGATATAAGTTTCAATCAATCTATTCAAAGATTGGTAGTAGAACCCTATGTATTTCCACCTGTTTTTTCAGTGGGAATGCGAATCTGGTCAGAATTGGGAACCCATATATTTAGTAATCCGTTAATCATTCAAAGAAGCTTTTCAGCATTTATTAGTCTTTTTGTTTTAGTAGGTATTTATTGGCTATGTTGGGAATTATTTGAATTTCACCTTGCCGCCTGGATCGCCACAGCTCTAGTCGCTGTCTCTCCATTTCATTTACAATATGCTCAAGTGGTGCGACCGTATAGTTTACTGGCAGTCGTCACTTTATTATCCAGCGCGGCTCTTTTGAGAGCGATGCGAACCAAGACAAAACTTAGTTGGGTAATATATGGAATAACTGCTATTGGTGGTTTATATTCTAATGTACTATTTGGATTTGTTTTAATTGCACACGGGGCCTATGTTTTTCTTACCGAAAGATTTCGATTTAACAGAAATTTAATATGTTATCTACTTGCCTCGGCTTGTAGTGGATTAATTTTTTTGCCGTGGTTTTATCTTTTTATGGCATCGGGTATGTCTTCGTATTCAGTCGATCAGGTATCAAGCCGCATCCCTTTGCTATCACTGATTAAGGTCTGGATAGACAATATAGTAACTACTTTTGTTGATTTTTACGATCCTTGGGCTGGTCTTACTCAAAATTTACGATATTTACAATTATTTTTTACTCCTTTAATCTTAATAATTACTGGCTTTTCTTTTTATCTACTTTTCAAAAAAAATCTAGAACGGGTATGGTTATTTATTTTGACATTAATTGGGATGACAGGAGTCCTACTAATGCTCAAGGATATAATTACCGGAGGTTCTATTACGACCCGTTTTAGATATTTAATCCCTACCGTTTTAGGTTTAGAAATAGTAGTTTCGTACTTTTTAGCTAATTGGTTAACTTCCAAACAATCTTGGCAAAGAACATTTGGAAAAGTAGCAGCATCAGCCGTACTTCTAAGCGGAATTATATCCTGTGTAATTATTGCTCAAACTCCTTCTTGGTCGGCTTTTGGCAGCCCACACTATCCAGCGGTAGCTCGTACAATCAACCAAGCAACTCGTCCTCTAGTAATTACTGATAATTTAGGCCGTGCATTCACGCTCAGCTATCTACTAGATTCAAAAGTACAGTTTAAAATACTGACTAAAAAAGCTAGCTCAGTCAATGTACCAGACGGTTATAGCGATGTTTTTTTATTGGAAGTGTCTAAAGGACTGCTTCAGAAACTAAAGCAAGAGCAGAACTATAAAATAGAACCTGTTTTGGTAGCACAGAATAATTCACCTAAAATACAGGATATTTGGCGTTTAGAAAAAAACTAAAGCTAATAGCCGAAATCTAAACATTCAAAAATAGTTCTTGATATTCGCAATGAAAATTTTAGTTGCCAGTCACACTTATATCGTTGACCTCAACTGCGAGAAACTAAGGGCGTTAGCTCAACTGGAACCCGGAATTGAAGTAACTGTAGTCGTGCCGCGCCGGTGGCAGCCTGGGGGTGTCCAAAATAAGACGATTGAAACTCAGCTGCGTCAAGAAGGCTCTTTTCAAATCGTGCCAGTTTCTAATTTCAGCCAGAACAACCAGGGAATGCTTACCTTTGGGGCTGACTTGATTTCATTGTTGCGCCAGTTTCGACCCCAGATTATTCAAGTGGAACAGGGTTCAAAGGCTTTAGGGTATGCTCAGCTGATTACGCTTAATCGACTGTTAGGGCTGAAGGCCAAAAATGTGTTTTTTACCTGGTGGAACTTACCCTACGAACTAAAATTTCCTGTTTCCTTGCTAGAAGCTTATAACCTACGACACACTCACGGAGTGATTGCCGGAAATCAAGATGGTGTGGATATATTGCGGCAGCGTGGCTACGACGGCCCTAGCAAGGTGATGCCGCAGCTGGGTGTAGATGAAAGATTGTTCTCACCAACACCCCAGCCAGAATTGGCAGCAAAACTGGGGATTCAACCGGATGAATTTGTGGTCGGGTTTGTGGGGCGGTTTGTGGAAGAAAAAGGTCTGCTGACGCTGTTGCAAGCGTTGAAAGGCTTGCAGTCACGCCCCTGGAAATTGCTTTTACTCGGTCGCGGCCCCTTGCAATCGGTACTACTAGAACAAGCCGCTGAGGCGGGGATTAAAGATAAATTGATTTTGGTGGAAAGCGTTCCTCATGACGCAGTTCCCTGCTATATCAACCTGATGAATACGCTAGTGTTACCTTCAGAAACAACTTATAAGTTTAAAACTTTGACTGCCGCTGGTTGGAAAGAACAGTTTGGTCATGTGCTGATTGAAGCGATGGCTTGCCAAGTTCCTGTAATTGGTTCTGATTCCGGGGAAATTCCGCACGTCATTGGAGATGCGGGGTTAATCTTTCCAGAGAAAGATGCAGTAGCTTTGCAAAATTGCCTGGGGCAATTGATGGAACAACCAGATTTAGCCCAGAAGTTGGGTAAGCTGGGTTATGAACGAGCGATCGCGCAATATACAAATACTGCATTAGCTAAGCAGCAATTAGATTTTTATAAACAGTTAGTCAAGAGTCAGTAGTGCTTACAATTGACAACTGACAACTGACAAACAAAATGAAAATTTTACAAATTGTCCCTTCAATTTCTTTAGTTTATGGGGGTCCCAGTCAGATGGTTCTGGGGCTATCGGAGGCACTGGCGTCTGAAGGGGTGGAGGTGACGGTACTAACAACAAATAGCAACGGAGATGTCGGTCAGCCGCCCTTGGATGTGCCTCTCGACCGCCCGTTGGAACAAAACGGCTATCAGGTGCGTTATTTCCCCTGTTCCCCGTTTCGACGCTATAAGTTTTCCCTAGATTTGTTGCGCTGGTTAGCGGGACACGCGACTGAATTTGATTTAGCTCATATTCATGCTTTATTTTCGCCTGTAACCACAGCAGCGGCGACTGTGGCGCGATCGCGTCATTTACCGTATTTAATGCGTCCTCTGGGGACGCTAGACCCCTCAGACTTACGCAAGAAGAAGCAGTTGAAGCAGATTTACGCGGCACTGCTAGAACGTCCCAATTTAGCAGGTGCGGCGGGAATTCACTTCACCAGCCCCCAAGAAGCTAAGATTTCCGAACGCTTCGGAACTTCAACGCCGGACGTGGTGATTCCCTTAGGCGTAAAGCAGCCAGCAATCCTCCCGAAAGGTCAAGCTAGAAAGGAATTAGGCATTCCGGAGACTCAGCCTTTGCTGCTGTTTATGTCTCGGATTGACCCGAAAAAAGGGCTAAATTTACTGATTCCAGCCTTGGAAAAACTTTTAGAAGAGGGTGCTGATTTTCACTTTGTGCTGGCAGGTGGAAATCCGCAAGATCCAGCTTATGAGAACAAAATTCGAGAACAGTTGCAAGCGTCACCTTTACGCGATCGCACGACTATAACCGGATTTGTAACTGGTGAGTCGAAAACTGCTTTACTACAAGATGCCGATTTATTTGTCCTCCCTTCTTACTACGAAAACTTTGGCATTGCTGTAGCCGAGGCGATGTGTAATGGAACCCCAGTGGTAATTTCTGACCAAGTTTATATCTGGGAGGAAATTCAACAAGCGGAAGCTGGCTGGGTTTGTGCCTGCGATGTAGGTAGTTTAACCGAACAATTGCGCGAGGCGCTGGCTGATGCTTTGGAACGACAGCGACGGGGAATCAATGCCCAAGAGTATGCTTTGAAAAATTACAGTTGGAAAGCGATCGCTCAAACAACCATTAAAGCTTACCAACAAATTCTTACAAGCAAAAGTAGTAGCGCGTCCAGTCTAGTTTAGTGGGCTTACTCAGGCCTGAAAAGCTTGAAATGTAAGTTTTCGGACATTTATTTAACCAAGCATTCTAGCCTAGACGCGCTACTACTAATAAGCGGCGTGACCTAATGCCAAACCAGCAACTAGCATTCCTAGAACTAGGAATGGTTGAGCGCTTGCCTGATATTTCACATCATTTTTCAAGGGATCGCGCAGAAAATACATATCCTGAAAAGTGATTTGGGGGATGATGAGTAATATCAAGATTGCCGCATAAAGATTTTGGTGGATGCTAATTAAATACGCGGCAATTCCAGCTTGAAAGATATCAATCATCAGCACGCATATCCAAGCAGCCGTGCCAACGCCAAACATCACCGGAAGCGATTGTAGACCAAGTTGGCGATCGCCTTCAACGCTTTTGAAGTCATTCACCACCGCAATTCCCAACCCCGCCAAACTGTAGAACAGGGTCAGAAGCATAATTGTAGGGTTTAACTCGCCAAACAGCGCGTGACCAGTCCACCAAGGCAGAGCAATGTAACTGGCACCCAGAGCGTAATTGCCCAGCCAGCCATTTTTCTTCAGCTTCAGCGGTGGCGCAGAGTAAATATAGGCGAGAAACGTACCGCCCAAGGCAATGCAGGTGATGGTAGGAAAATCATGCCCCGCCCATCTATCTAAAACGTAGGAAAGCCCTAACCCCGCAAATAACAGTACCAAAATTTGCGTCACCACTTGGGGAACAGAAATGGCACCAGAGGGAATCGGACGGTAGGGTTCGTTAATCGCGTCGATATCGCGATCGTAAAAGTCATTTAAAGTTTGGGTATACCCAACTAAAATAGGTCCCGACAGCAGCATACAAGTAGCGGCTTTCAGGACATTTTCCAACGTCCAAGTGTATTCACCCGAAGAAGCCGCACCGCAGACAACGCCCCAAATCAAGGGAATCCAGGTAATCGGCTTCATCAACTGCAAGCGAATTTTCCAGATAGAAGTCTCGCCAGGAGCCGCACCTTTCATGCCCAGCAGTTGCCGAGTTTTCGCACTCCGCTCAGATGGGTTGTTATCGGTTGTTTGTTGTTTGTCGGTTGTCATTTGCTAATGGGTAATAGGTAATAGGTAATGGGTAACGGGTAATGGTCATTATCAAGTACCCATTACCCATTACCAATTCTCAATGACCAATTAGAACGAAATCGCCAAGTAACTATTTTGAAATTTAGCGCCTTTGACGGGTTGACCGCTCAACTGGGGGGGCAATGAGATATTGCGCCGCTGATCTCCGGCTTCGATAGTAACTTCAGGGCCGTACTGGGTGAGTTTTACCTGCTTTTTATCAAAACCAGGCAAGAATAGACGTACCTGACGACCTGGAATGTCAATCTCGATAGGTTTGGGCAGCCCCGATACTTGGCGCAAATCTGGGAGGGCGTCTATCAGTGGTTGCCAATCACCCGATGGCGAGCTGGGAAGGGCACTGACCGCAAGTGGAGTAAAGTTTTCCGAAATACCTTCTGCGACCGATTCTTGGTTGAGCAGAACACCTCCTACGGTCAGCCCGACTTGTTGGGCACTGCCCCAAAAATACTGGGCGGTGGCAACAGCAGTTGGCGCACCCGTCGTTACCAAATAGGCGGCAACGCGGTTGGGGTCAGCGACTGCGGCTCTCCCTCGCTCTAGCAGATTGTTCACCTCATTGGTGGGCTGTTGGGCAAAGTTATCCCCAGTCCATGACACATTGAGAACAGCGCTGCTAATGGGTTGAATAAAGGGCGAAACGGTTCTCCACAGGTCGGAATCTTCCACGACTTTTCGGAACCGGCGAATATACCAGCTGAGTATCTCTGGCATCCCCAGCATCCGTAGGGTAGTCTGGTCGCCGCTGCCGTCGTAGATGATTACGTCATACTTGCCACTGGCTTCGTACTCGCGGATGGCGTTGAGAGCCAAGGCGCTGTCCATCCCTGGCAGAACGCCCAACTCCTGACCGTAGACATTTTTTAGCAGAGGCGTCCGTAGATACTGCGCTTCCAGTTTTTTGACTTCTTCCCAGCTGCGTTCGAGTAGCACGGCAGACTGGAACTGTACTACCTGTAAATTTTGAGCCAGTTCCTGGGGATCAGGGCTAGGGGACGCCCCCAGGAGCAATCCGAGGGTGGGGCCGGGGTCTTGTCCGGCAAGTAGCACTCGCGCTCCCTTGCTTGCCAGTTGTTTGGCGGCGGCGATCGCGACTGTGGTGCGACCCGTGCCGCCTTTGCCCAAAAACGTTAAAATCAGGGCCATCTGTTCTTACTGTACGGGTTTCAGTTCATCTTCAAAAAACCAAGTGGTCGAGTTGTCGTCAAATTGCACAACGACCCCAACGCCACTACCATCCGTCATTTTGTAGCCTTTGATGGTGCCGACTTTCCCCAGTTTATTAGCAACAGCGGGAGAAACCCTGTCTCTGAGGCGGTATACTTTAACTTTTTGACCGATCTCCATTACTGCTCCGATGCAAATGAACCATTCCGAATCATTCCACAGTTTAGGGCAAAACCTCGCAGATTGGTTTGATCGAGCAGTGGCGAACCGAAGGCCGTCCTCTTAGGACATCGCTTTCTTCCGGTTCAGATGACTTCTGAATCTACGCCCAGGGCAGGTATTTAGACCCAAACTCTTTGCTCTACCGCTTTGGCGTAGCACCAAGATGACTTTGAGGTTGCTAAGCTTTACCTTGGCAGAAGCTGTCACTCGTGAAACTTCTGCTTGTATTGCAGCAAATTTCCTATATCATCTTTAACTGAATAGACTAGACTTGTTACAAAATCCAACAAATGCCAAAAATCGACAATGGGAACTCTAAGGTTTGACTCAGCTTCATAGGAAAAGGTGGCTTCGTGGTTCGGTTGTGAGAGAGTAGCGGGATTTGTTGAAGTCGATGAAAGCAGTTGTTCGCAAGGCTGGCAGGGTGAGGCGTTGGCTTCCGGTAAGTGACCTGTGGTGGGCAAAGCTAGATTTGTTGAGAACCTTAGTGCGGCGGGATTTAGAAGCGCGATATAAGGGTTCGATTCTGGGGAATTTGTGGCCTTTGGTCAATCAGCTGTCGCAGTTGCTGATTTACACCTATGTTTTCTCGATTGTCTTGCAGGTAAAGCTAACTTTAAAGGGTTTGCCCGCGAACAATATTACCTATGGTTTATGGCTATTTGCGGGGTTGCTTCCCTGGATTGCGTTTAACAGTGGACTTACCCAGGCAGCGAGGTCAGTGATAGGGCAACCAAACTTGGTCAAGAAGGTAGTGTTTCCGCTAGCTTTATTACCGCTGGTGCCGATTTTATCGACGTTTATTGAAATTTCGCTTGGCTTGATGGCGTTGATTGTGTTGGTGGCGATATCAACTGGAACTCTACACACTACATTGGCGCTGTTACCTTTAGTTTGGCTACCACAGTTGTTATTGACAGCAGGGTTAGGCTATTTAGCGTCAGGTCTGACAGTATTTTTGCGGGATATTCCTCAGACACTGACAGTTATCTTAAATCTTTGGTTTTACATGACACCAATTATCTATCCAGCTTCAGCAATTCCAGAACAATGGAGATGGGTGTTTTGGCTGAATCCTATGGCAGCGTTCGCCGAAGTATATAGAGATTTGGTGTTGGTAGGAGAGGTGCAGCACTGGCGAGAATGGATGGTCGTCACAGTAGTTTCTGGTGTGATATTTTCGGGAGGGTTATGGATATATCGAAGACTGCGTCCAGCGTTTGCTGATGTACTCTAGACTCGAATGGAATCTGGGATTTTTGGTGTTGGCAGTAGTAGTGTGATGAGTGAAATTGCCATTTCTTTGAAGAATGTATCGAAGTGTTTTAAGCGTTATGTACATCCTGTAGATCGATTAAAAGAGATTGTGTTACCAGGTCGCACTTATGCTCAAGAATTTTGGGCTTTGCGAGACATTAATCTAGAGGTTCTCAAGGGACAAACTGTTGGGATTATTGGTCGGAATGGCTCTGGGAAGAGTACCTTACTGCAAATTATTGCAGGCACTCTGACTCCAACTTCGGGCAGCATTGAGGTAAATGGCAGGATTGGTGCATTGCTAGAATTAGGCAGTGGCTTTAATCCTGAGTTCACTGGTCGAGAAAATGTATTCCTCAATGGAGCTATCCTGGGGCTGAGCCGCCAGGAAATGGAGCAGCGATTTGATGAAATTGCTGCTTTTGCTGACATTGGTGATTTTATAGATCAGCCAGTTCAAACCTATTCCAGCGGTATGGTAGTACGGCTGGCTTTTGCTGTGTCTGTCAATATAGAACCTGATATTTTAATTATTGATGAAGCGTTAGCTGTGGGCGATGCTGCTTTTCAGTTTAAATGCTTTGAAAGATTAGAGCATTTAACTCAATCTGGAGTCACAATTCTATTTGTTTCTCACGATATTGGAGCTGTTAAGCTGCTTTGTGAAGATGTGCTTTATCTTGTCAATGGGCAAGCGAGAGGGTTTGGCTCCCCTGATGATCTGGCAGAGTTATATTTTTTAGATATGCGCGATGAGCAAAGAAAATTGCTCTCAGGAAGCTCACCCGTAAAGAAGAAACATTCGTTAGCTGGCGATAAAGGAATTGCGTTTGGTACAGATGAAGGAAGAATTATACAAGCAGAGTTTATAGATATAGACTGTTTACATGGCACTTTCACACTGGGAGATGAAATAAAAGTTAAATTACAAATAGAATTTTTAAGTTCTCTTAATCATCCTTCTCTTAGCCTATTTGTTCAAGATCGCAAAATGCTTCCTATTGGAGGTCAATATTTAAGACTTTCAAAAACCAATCAATCAGAAAAAATAATTAGGCAAACTGTAATATTTTCATTTAAAGTATCCTTAGCCGCAGGAAATTACTTTTTAACAGCACTTTTAGAAGAGCGTCAATCAGATAATCACTTTTTTCCAATAGACAAACAGTCAAAAATCCTAACTTTTGAAGTTTTACCATCTGGCAGTAAAAAGTTTTTAGGGATTGTCGATTTAAAAATGAAAATCCTGGAAGTATCTGTGGATGAAATTGAATCATAAACCTAGAGAAAAAATTTTATTGATAACTAAGAAACGTTCGATAACAAAAACATATTTTCGCTTAGGTTAAAATTTAAAATTTAAAAAAATAGAGATATCTATGTGGAACTATCAACAACTAATAACCAGATTTATTCAAGTAGAAAACGACACTCCTTTGATAACAAGTTTGACGGCAATTGATGAAGCGATAAAACTGATAGAGCCTGACGAGCATATTTTGGCAGATTGGTTTCAACTTTATGCGCGCGGGCATCGAATGCGGCTAGCATTTGATATTGATTATTTAATGCAGTATGTACCTCAGGAGCATAATATATTAGAAGTTGGATCAATACCGCTAATACTAACTAGCGCATTAAACAAATTTGAATACAATATTTATGGAGTAGATATTGCGCCTACTCGCTTTCAAAGTGCGATAACTAAACTTAATTTAAATATAAAAAAATGTGATGTGGAATTGGAGAGTCTCCCTTTTCCAAATAATTTTTTTGATGCAATTTTATTTAATGAAGTTTTTGAGCATTTGAGAATTAATCCGATTTTTACTATGAATGAGGTTTTAAGAGTTTTAAAACCCAATGGCCTGTTATTCATATCGACGCCAAATTTAAAATCTTTAGAAGGAATTATTAACTTTAATTTTCGAGCTAAAGCTTATTCTTGTGCTGGGAACGTTTATTCAGAATATGAAAAACTCCAAACTCTCGGACACATGGGGCATGTGCGCGAATATACTACATTAGAAATATCTCAGTTCATCCAACAGGTAGGCTTCAATATTCAAGGTTTAATTTATAGAGGACAATACAAATGCAATCCTAGATGGAAACGTATAATTACTAAAATGATTCCTAACTTAAGCCCATTTGTAACAATCATCGCTACTAAAAGTTAGAAAAATAATTAAAATTTGTGTTAGTTTAAAAGCTTTAAATTGTAAATAATAACCTTAGTAATTTAGAGGTTAGCTGATTTTTTTATTAATACATAAAGCTTTAATCACATCTTGAACCGTTCAACCAAAAGAAATGAATTCCAAATAAATCTAGGCTTTACCAAATAAAGTTGTTGATGAGATGTTTCATCAAAAATGTTTTTTTGAATTAATAGTGATAAAATTCATAAAGCACAGTTTTAAATTGATTAAACTACTCAAGTGAGTAAGCTGATGTTTTTTATATTGAGTACAGGTAGATCCGGAACAACAACAATTGCTAAAACGCTTTCTACGCTAAGCGGCTGCGTATGTCTACATGAACCACATCCAGAGTTGATTGGAGAATCATCTGCCTATCGCTATGGACTTGTCAAGGGTGAGGAAATAAAAAAAATTTTGTTAGAAACTCGTAATCTTACAATTAATAATTCTATATATTGTGAATCCAATCAGACCTTATCTCTAATTATTCCAGTTTTAGTAGAAGCATTTCCTGAAGCCAAATATATATGGTTAATTCGTAATGGATTAGATGTAGTGGCATCAACATATCAAAAGCAATGGTATACTGGTCACTCAGAAAATCACGATCATTATGAGAAATGCTCACTAATTGAGCAAGCATGGATAGACGGTCGAATTGAAGGTGATCGCTGTGGCGATATGAGTCCTGATGAATGGAGCCAACTCGATCGTTTTGGACGTTGCTGTTGGTATTGGAGCTATGTTAATCGGATTATTGAAGCTGACCTAAACGAACACGCTGCTGAGCGCTTTAAAATATTACATTTAGAAGAAATTAACTTAAAATTGCCAGAAATTATCGACTGGATAGGTTTAAAAACGGCTGTTATTCCCCAAGCTAAACGTCATAATGTAGCCAAACGTGACCCTTATCACTGGACTAGATGGACTGAGCAAGAACGAGCAACGTTTGATCATTGGTGTGGAAGCTTAATGGATCGCTTTTATCCAACTTGGCGAACAACTACAGAAGAGAGGAAAGGGATAGAGTATTTCGAGAGTAGCGGGGTACATAGCTTTTCTAGCTTGAAGGAAAATTCTTTAAAAATATCAGTTTATATTACATCCTATAATCAAAAAGAGTATTTGATTGAGGCAATTGAAAGCGTTTTAGTTCAAACTTTGCCTCCAAGTCAGGTTATTATTGTTGACGATTGCTCTAGTGATGGTTCTCAAGAAGTGATTTCTGCTTACGCTTCTCGTTATCCTGATTTAATAACACCTATTTATCATACTTGCAATCAAGGCGTAGTGCAGACTCGAATAGATGCCCTACAAGCAGTAACGGGAGACTACGTTACATACGTTGATGGTGACGACAGGTATCTCCCTACCAAACTTGAAAAAGAAGCGAAGTTGCTTCAAGAAAATCCAAATGCACAAATCGCTTTTTCAAACAACTACTACATGACAGTAAATGGCACTCATTGTGGAGTTTGGGCAGAAGGAGAGGTGCCTCCCCACGGTGAGGTTTTTTGCCAAACTTTTGCTAGAAAATTCCCAAAACGCAATCTTTTTCGTATGGAACTAATACCATACGTAGCCTTGAAAAAAATTGGCTTTCACGATCCCAACCTAAAATTATATGAAGATTTTGATATGCGCATTCGTTTATCAAAACAATATCGAACGATTTACTACAACGAACCCTTGAGTGAAATACGCATTCATAATAAGGGGCTTTCTAGTTCAGATGCAGCCCAGCATTTAGCAGCTCTACAATATATTTATCGTAAAAATAAACCTCTTTTGAAAGATATTAATGTTAAAAATAGAAGAGAAGTTCAAAAGAAATTAGAAGAGTGGATAGCTAATATCGCTAAACGTGCAGCCGAAGAAGCTATAGAAGACATTCAAGGTAAAAGAAGAAGTAGGAAGCAAGCTTTAAAATGCTATTTTCAATTTCTACAATATAAACCAAATAAATTTGATTGCAAATTTGTTTTAAAAATTATTTTGCCAAACTGAATGTATAAACGGTAACAAATTCAAAGATTTCCTTTTTTTGATTTTTAGTATCTGAGCCATGAGAAAAACATAACAAATTACAGGCTTGCATGTCTAATTATTGATTTTTGAAAAAATCATGCTAACACCTACAACCTTCCCCGTAATATATGCTTTTGCTCGTTCTGGCGGCACCTTAATCAACCGTTGTTTGGGCTGTATACCAGGTAATATTGTTCTCTCAGAAGTGAATCCTCATGCCTCAGTTGTCCCCATTGAAGTTCAGGCACGAGACTGGTTTAAGTTGCTGTCACCTATAGATTTTCCTGAGTTTGCTAAGAAAAGCTATGCAGAAAAAATCCAGTGGCTAGCAATATTTGTGCAACAGCAGGGCAGCCATTTAATTATTCGAGACTGGGTAACTTTGAACTTTTTGGCTCAGGCCAGCAATGACATATACGTCCCTAGCGTATTTTTAGAGCAAGAACTGTATCTCTCACATTACGGTTTTAGTTGTCGTCCTCTAGTGTTAACACGTCGTTCTGCTGATGTTTATGAATCTATAACACGCACTTTTGAACAGTTCCGAAACTTATCCGTTCAAGACTTTGGGACTTATTACTTAGCTTATGCACAAGCAGTATCGAGGTATCCAGTCTTTCACTACGAAAATTTTTGCCGAGAACCGGAAAAAGAGCTGAAACGAATATGTGATACTCTTGATATTAACTATAATGATTCTTTTCTCACCGAATTTAGTAAATTTGAGTATTGCACGGGAGATAACACTCTTCTCACTTCTAGTAGAGGAAATAAACTGGAGAAGATAACTGTCATGAAGAGCAACCATGAGTGTGAAGCCTATCTTGCAGCTAGTTTAGATGCAGACTGCCAGCAAGCAGATAAGTTGTTAGGTTATGAAAATATGGAAGTTGAACAAAAAGTCGATGCTCTTTGGAAAATCATTGAGTTTCGTGACAAAGCGCTTAGCCAAGCAACTGATTTACGGCACCAGATTGAGGAACAATGGCAGCAGAATCAGTCCCTCCTCGAGCAGACTCAATCACAACTAGAGCAGACTCAGGCAGAGTTAGAAAATTTTCAATCTCAGTGGCACCAATCTCAAGTAGATATAGAATACCGTAGTCAAGAGCTGCAACGTTTAGACGTAGCTTTAGCACAGGAAAAGTTTGCTCGACAGGAGTTACAGGATAAAAACTCTACATTAGAAGTATCCTTAGCCGAGCAAAAGCAGTTAGTTAGTCAACTAAAAGAACAGCTGCACTCACTTAATGTGGTGCGAGCGCGCCTAATCGATGAATTATATCAGTCGAATAACCACTTAAAATATACAATTGCTCAGCTACAAGATTCTAACAACCACTTGCAGAATACAGCTAATGGATTGCAATTTACTAACAACCATTTACTAGAAGAACTTGCTTTTCTAACAACTAATAAAGCAGCTATTAGAAAACTAATTAAGACATTTTTGAATAAAACTGGTTTATATAATTTTATTTACCGAAATTATAACTTATTTGTTCCTATTTATAATCTGTTATTCCGCGATCGCTGGAAGCCATCTACAATTTTTCGTTCCAACGCCTCTATCAGTATTTCCCCATTTTCCGAAGTTCAAACTTCCGGACAAGACCTAGTGAATGCTAGCATTGAGACTGACTCACCTAGTATTGAAGCTTTTATAAATGCCAGGATTCTTGGAGAGAATGTTAATTTAGAAACATCTGAGTTTTTATCTAACTGCTTAGCGGAAATTAATAAAGTTCTTTGTATCGATCCATCAGAAGAGACTTTACATTTTTTAAATCTACTTTCAAAAACCAATTCGAAGGTAACATGTATAAATTCTAAAGGTTATCAAAACAATTTTCTCGCCTATGGTTTTGAAACCCTCTCTATAGAACTAAGTGAGTGGATGATTGCAACAGACAGAATAAATTTTGGTGATTATGACTGCTTGTTGCTAAATACACAGATTCCAGAAGAAACTCTCCTGCTGCTTAAAGGCCGTTTGTCGCCCAAAAATAAAGTTATGGTTTTTGGTGTTACTTCAAACGATCGCCTACTTAAATTAGGATGGGAATCTCCACATACTATAGTCAAAGGATTACACCTTTATGACACCCCCCCAGAGGCTTGGCTAAATGCATTTCGTGAAGAATCAACCTTAGATGCACAGTTGTTACAGTGGCCTTGGAATTACTCCGTCCCTCAAGTTCCTTCAACCTTGCCGTCTGGAAAACCTTGGCCCAAAATATCCGTTGTTACAGTCAGCCTCAATCAAGGAGCTTATCTAGAAGAAACCTTGCGCTCTGTACTTTTGCAAGGATATCCCAACCTTGAATACATAGTGATTGATGGTGGATCTAGCGATAATACTCCGACTATTCTAGAGCGATACCGTTGTGAACTAGCTTATTGTGTAAGCGAACCCGATCGAGGGCAATCTCATGCTCTTAATAAAGGTTTTAGTCGTGCCACTGGTAATATCTTGGCATGGCTTAATAGTGATGATCGATATTTACCGGGGGCGCTTTTCCGAGTAGCTATGGCTTTTGACACTTATACTACAGACATAGTAGCTGGAGGCTGTCTGCTTACTCTAGGAAATAACCAAAGACCCTTCAAAACGCATCATAACGCTATGCCAGTTGGCAAGGTAGTTTCTCTGCCTCTTGAGCGACTACTAGACATTGATGGTTCTTGGCAAAAAGCAGACTTTTTCTATCAACCAGAAGTTTTTTTTACACGAGAAATTTGGGAACGCTCCGGTGCCCAAGTTGATGAAAGCCTGTTTTACAGCATGGACTATGAACTTTGGGTGCGAATGGCCTATTATGGAGCTAATATAGTTCACATTCCAGATTCCCTGTCACTTTTTAGACGCCACGAACAGCAGAAAACATATGGTGATCATCTACCTTTTATAGATGAGCTAAAAGAATTCAATGCTAAATTCAAACAAAATCTTGCAAGAGTAAAAAAATATGACTAGAGAGGAGTTAGACTTTGGGAATTATATACATCGTACTGGAGCAGTTAATACAAGCAACCAAAGTGAGCCTTTTGAAGATAGTCCAGTAATACCTCTATTCTCCGAAGAGAAATTAGAAGAGGCTGTAGTAACCCTTAGGAAAATCTTGGAAAAAGATGATTTTCCTCAAACAAAGGAGGCCCTAAAAGGAGAAATAGCAAGACGCATTCAATCTTTTTGTCCTCATTGGTTTCAAAGAATCGATTATCCAAATCACAACATAACGTCCACTTCCAATCATAATTGGGCTTTTATAGATGAAGGGGGTGTTAATACTCTAGGGAAAAAACTCACTAGTCAGGAAGCTTCTATTTTGCGTCCTTGGCCTAAATGGTTATACATCAAAGATATATTGCCCAATGTTGTCGGAAAATCGATACTAGAACTAGGTAGTTCAAATGGATTTTTTAGTTTTCGATTTGCTGAGCTGGGTGCATCTCACGTAACCGGAGTAGAAATCATTCAGCGTCAATATGAAAGTGCCGTATGGTCAGCCGATATACTAGGACACAAAAACGTTTCATTCATTAATACAGATGCTTTACTAGACTTGACTATTCCCAAGCACGATATTGTTTTCTTATCAGAAGTGCATAACCATTTTTTGTTTCCCTTTTTCGGGTTGCTCCGAGTTATTAACTTAGCCAAAGAAATGGTCATTTTTGATACAGGTGCTGTAGACATAAACGAGCATCGTTTGGATCTCCACTCGGGTTGGAAAAGCCAAAGTGGCAACCTAGTTTATCACAGCTTTCAGATGACAGATGGGCTGATAATGGATTTTCTCAATTTAGTAGGAATACCGCCTTACAAAGTCAAACGCTATAAAGCTCCATCTGACCATTATCATATTCTTTACGCAATTGACACGACAGAGATCGAACAGAATCGTCAAAAAATTGGCTATCCAGAATATCTCAGACAAATAGTTGAATTAAAGTTTAAAACGCCTACAAACCTCAGATGAAAACCCAAAAACACTGAAGAAGAGAACGTGCCGTTTATCTCAGCTAAAACAACCGGTTCTTGGCTAGATATGACTGGCTTACCCTACCTAAATGCTAATCAAGGTGTAAGTTAGTCTCTATATTTCCAGAAGGTGTCTTATCAGCCATACTTAGGCGCTCATTTTTACATCATGTAAATAATGTATAAAAAATATTCGCTCCTAGTGTGGCATTCTCCAAAAGAGGAATATTACTTTTTGAAGAACCTTGTATAGAGGGCTATATTAATAGAAGTAATAGCTCAATTTGTTCCTCAATTGATTGAATTAGCAGGCAACTCATTCAACCAGTATTAATATAAAAAAAATTAAGTCATTTATCAAGATTAATTATAAAAGTTTATAGCTTAAGGGAATCTTAAATTAAGTTATTACTCTCATTTTCTTTGAAAAAGAACAGGATATCTAACTGAATGATGAGCCTACAGAGTATTAAAAATAAACTTTCGAGTGGTCAGAGTCTGCGTATACTATTCATTAACGATTTAGGTTTTCAGTATGGAGCAGGGCTTGCTCTCTTACGTCAAATTCAATCGTTTCTTCTAATGGGTCATGATGTTGCAGCTCTCTGCTGGACGCCTGGTGCTGAAGAAGAGAATGTGCCTTTTATCCCAGCTAAAGCAACTGGTTCTTGGCTAGGCATGAGTGGTTTACCTTACCTGCACTCCCATTACGGTGTAAGTCAGTCATCGATTATCGATAGTATTGTACTGGAAGCAAGTCTTAGATATCCTGATGTGATAATTTTAGGGAACCTTCACGGTGCTGGGTGGTCGCTTAGGCTACTTCCCGCACTACAATCACTTGGGTGCGTAGTAATTGCATTTTTGCACGACTGTTATCTAATGACGGGTCGATGTGCCTACCCTGGAGAGTGCCATCGCTACGAAATTGGTTGTAATGACAACTGCCCTACCTGGGAGCAGTACCCGTCTCTTGCTCCAGACAAAATTTTTGATGAATGGGTTTTGCGGCGAGAAATATTTTGCGGTTCTCAGGGAGTTCCTTTAGCAGCCAATAGCCAGTGGACTCTCAAGATGGCACGACAAGCTCTGACAGGGCTTCACTATGCTGATTGTGTCTACTATGGATTGGATGAGCAGCTGTTTAGGAAAATAGATAAGTCCTTAGCTCGTCAGTTACTGGGGATTCCCCAAGACTGCTTTGTTATTTTGGGTGGAGCAGTCAATATGAGTGACAATCGTAAAGGTGGACAGCTCTTTTGTGAAATAGTATCCCAACTTCAACAGAAAGCACATTTTGTCGTTTTTGGTGCTAAATCTCATCAAATTAAGGGTGTTCAGGGCACTGGCCTACTACGAGACTACCGAAAAATGCCGCTCATTTACAGTGCTGCTGATATTTTTGTGGGAACTTCTTTGGAAGAAGCATTTGGTCAAACTTTCTGCGAAGCGGCAGCCTGCTCCTTACCTGTAGTAGCCTTCAATATTGGGGGTATACCTGAAATAGCGCGGCATGATGTCAATGCACGATTAGCAGATGAGATTAGCGCCAAAGCATTGCTTAATGAAATTGATTTTTTTATGAAAAGTCCAGCTAAATGTCAAGAATTTGGTAGGGCAGGAAGAACGATAGTAGAAGAGGAGTTTACGCTTAAAGCTCAGGGTGAACGTTGGATAGATTACCTGAAACGTGTAGTACAACTTGAGAAAACTGATGCATTAGGCGTTGCGGCAAAAGCTTCAGCAAGGGAGGAATCTTTTGCTAAATTTGATTAAGACAATAAAGAGTAAAATAATTTTCGGGACAATGATGAACACCCTAATTGATAGAAAGAGCGAAGATTTTAGCAACCTCAGCTACTCTATTTAACCCAATTCCAAGTAGTATCAAAGTTTAAACCATGATCTCAAGCATTAAGAAGATAGGCAAAAAAATTAAAGATTTAGGCCTAACAAGAAACCCTACAAGCTCAGAAATTTTCCTGAATAGATTCTACGAAAACTATTTTATTTGTGATTGGCTGCCTAATTCCAAATATAGTGTTTTCACGCAGTACGATCAAGAATACTACTTAAAACAAGAAGAAGCTTTTAAACACAAGTATCGTTGCTTTTTTGCTGTTTCCAAAACAATATTGCCTGAAAAGATTTTAGAGATAGGAACGCATGCTGGTTCCAGTGCTGATGCTTATATAAGCGCTAGTCCTAGTGCATCGTATATTGGTCTTGATATGTTTGGGAAAGGTATACGGCACGATAACGGCTTACCTTGGCAACCTTATGAGGTCGCCAAGCAGTTATTTCAAGAGCGAGGATTTAATAAATATGAGCTAATCAAAGTAAATCTACGAACATTAGTGCATCTGCCTAGTTTCTCTGATTTTGTAGTAGTTGATGCTGCTCATGATTTTGAAAACCAGTATGCAGATTTGAAGTTAGCTCTTACAGCTAGACCTGAATTTATTTTCGTTGATGACGTGGAAGGAGATGAAGTAAGACTGGCGGTAGAGAAGTTTTTAAATGAAGATTTGAAAGGTCGAGTGGAATATACTGTTAAAATCAACTATATAGGGGGAGGATTAGTCATTAAGCTTAATAAAGTTTAATATTTTTAATCAGTTGAGAATTGAATCCATGCTAGTGGGTAAAATTTTTAACAATTAATTTAGGAGTTAGATCATTTATCAATAACATAATATGAAAATTTCGATTATTACAGTCTGCAAAAATTCTGAAGAATCCATAGAGCAAACTATTCAAAGTGTAATATATCAAACTTATAAAGATATTGAATATATTGTTATTGATGGTGATTCAGAAGATAAAACTAAAGAAATCCTTGCTCGTTATGATAGTAGCATTACAAAAATCATCAGTGAACCTGATAATGGATTGTATGAAGCCATGAATAAAGGAATCAATTTATCCACAGGTTGCTTTATACACTTTCTAAATTCAGATGATTACTTATACGACGCTAATGTAGTTAGTGATGTAGTAGATTTTATCTCAGCACATCCTAAGTGTGAATTTCTTTATGGGGATACACATCTCCGACCTAATCCTCAATTACATACAGAGACAGCGACTAGCGTTTGGAAGTCTCCGCTTCCAGACGATATTCCTGAAGCAATGATATACGGCGCTTTATTTCTTCAAGGTGCTATTTTTTTTAATGCAGATTTATTTACAAAATTAGGCTTGTTTAACGAAACTTACAAGATATCAGCAGATTATGAATGGTTTGCTAGGCTTATACAGCATACAGAAATAAATGTATGTTACTATCCTAGAACAATTTTCTCTTATTATCAAGGAGGATTATCTAGCGATATAAAAGCAACGCTTAGTGAAATGTTTAAAATTCAAAATCAAGTTCCATTATTTCAAACCGATTACTGGGTTAAAAAGAGAATTTCAAAATTACAAGATGGCATTATAGAATTACAAGAATTTATTCATAAAATCCAAGAACTTTCCGAGCAGCGTAGGGTTTTAATTTCTGCGCTAGAAAGCAAGATTACAGCAATAGAAATAAAAAATGCTGAGTTGGAAGGTAAAATAGAAGGCATGGAAAGTAGCAAATTCTGGAAGTTAAGGAAGGCCTGGTTCAAATTTAAAAGCGCAATTTAATGAACCAGAAAATATCATAATATCTAGATTAAACAAACTCATTCAAAAATTTAAAGTTCTATTTGCTTATAATTTGGTGTTCAAATGAGAGTTTTTATAGACTGCACCCATACAGCTAATCATACATATAAGAATACGGGTATCCATCGAGTAGTTCGCCAACTTACATTAGAGTTAACAAAACTTAGTTTGGCTAACTCTGATGTAAAAGCGATTTCAGTTAAATTTGACGGGAACTTTATTAGTAGAGTAACTTCTCTATATCCGGAAAATGACAGTCAGCCTGCTGAAAGCAATCAAGCTAGTAGCGCAATTCTTAGTAAAATAATTAATAAATTTAATTTTTTAGTTTATAAAGCTAATAATAAAATTAGAAGAGTGTGGCCTTTTAAATATTTGCTTTACAAACCTTCAATTTCAACATCAAAAGAACCTGATGAATTTGAAGGAACTAAGCTTTCGCCAGAAGATGTTTACCTGATTGTTGATTCAAATTGGGATTTACCTAATTCGTACTACAACTTTTTGCAACGGTTGAAAAGCCACGGTGTAACTATTATATTAGTATGCTACGATTTGATTCCAATAAAATTCCCAGAGTTTTGCTCAAAGGATTTTTGTAAAACTTTTAGTGAATTTTTTATTCAGTATTCTCCTTTATTCGATAAAGTTATAGGTATATCTAGACAAAGTGCTAAAGATTACATTGAGGCAAAGGAAAAAGGTATACTGCCTAATACGAATTCCAATCAAGTAGTAACAAGTTTTCGCCTGGGAGCCGACTCTATTAAACATCAGAAATTTCAGAATATGGATGATAACGATAACAACAGTGAGAATACACAGCTTAAGTCTGTTCTGAATAAACGATATATTCTGGTAGTGGGTAGCTTAGTTCCTCATAAAAATATCAAAACTACTATTACAGCTTTTGACTTATTAGTAGAATCAAATGAAAACGTCCATTTAGTCTTTGCAGGAAATCGGGGGTGGGATTTAGAGACAGACAGACTAATTGAATCAAATAAGAACTATGGAAAACTTATACACATCTTCGGTTCAATTAGTGATTCTCAGCTACGACTTCTATATGAAAACTGCTACTGTCTAGTTCAAGCATCTTTCTATGAAGGATATGGATTACCGGTCGTAGAAGCATTGCAAAATTACAAACCTGTAATTGCAAGCACTGGTGGATCTTTACCCGAAGTGGGGGGAGACTTCTGTATCTACTTTGACCCAAATCAACCAGAAGAACTGTATAAATCTTTAAGCCAACTGCTTAGTTCAGACACGTACTACAATCAGTTAGTAACTCGGCTCAGGACGGAGTATAAACCTTTCTCTTGGCAAGAATCGGCCAAAGAATTACTTTCTCATCTATATGGGTAAAGCATTTATCTGTAAAAAATAAACCTGATTTTTAAATAAATATGTAAAATAAATTATAGCCAAGAGGGTAAGTATATATGCACAATTACTTGTACAACATTTTCTTGCTAAATAAGTCTTTCAATAGCATTTAGTGTGTAATTTAGTTCGCATATTTACGTAATATAGGAAGACAAGCTATGCTATTGGTAAAGCATTACCTACACCTAGTTTCAACTTCAGTCTTTTTGATTTCATAATTATTATTTTCCTCATTAGACCTCTTGCAAAAGTCGTCGCTGGGGTAATATGAGGTCTGAAATTATGCGCTCGCTCACCTGTCTTCTACGCTCACCCCTGGTAATTCATAAGTAAAGCTAATGAAATACG
>NZ_JAMPKB010000042.1:0-52757 GCF_039961925.1 Trichocoleus sp. DQ-U1
AACAAGTCTTTGAGCCGCTCCCATTGGTCATCGCGCAGGGCATACCGTCGTGTCATTGCTCAGCCTTTTCTTCTCTCTCTTGCTCTAGCTTATCTAATTGATGACACGCCCTAGCTCATAAGCGACAGCTTGAGCTAACCGCGTTTTACCGCATCCAGGCTCACCCTTGAGCAACAAAGGGCGTTTCTCCAGAAAGATAGCTAGGTTGACGGCATTAACCAGTTCTTTCGATGGCAAGTAAGGAACGAGTCCGTCCTTCTCACACTCCTCCTGTGAGATTGGCTTGCCAGTGTAGAATGGCTTGCCACTGGCAGCAAGTGGGGTTGCTAATCTAACCATTTTGCCAATACTCCTTCCCAACTAAGACCGCAGTGCTTGCAAATTTCTTCATAGACAAATTGGGGAACACCGTTACTTGACCTTTCTAACAGGATTCGGGAAGTCAACCCAGCAGGTATCTGCACTTGGCTCGATATACTCAGATTGTCTATCCACTCATCGAGCGCATCCAGTGGAAACGGACTAGCTGGCGGCAAGCACAGGGGAAGGCGGGGATACTCCGGATGCTCGCATTGCTCTGCTAGCCTGACACTTGTTTGACAAACGCTGCCGCAATAATCAACCAGAAACATCAACAGATGCGTTTCGCATTTGGGCATATTTTCTGTTGCCCTTGCCACAAGCGGTTCCCAGAACTCCTGAAGCCATGCCGAAAGCATCCCTGGCAGCATATAGTCCACCGTGTAAAAAATAAAAATGACATCCTGAGTCTGCCAGCGATCGCAAACCCGATCCATAATCTCGCTTGGTCGAGCATCTCTCGGCAGACTAAACCAAGGCGTGAGTTCTCGCCATAAGTTAGGGATACTCCTTCCCACGCCGCTATAGCTCACATCAATTTTGATTGGAGAGTGATTCTGCCACCCCCGCTTTAATCGCAAAAGCCGATTAACCAAAAATTGCTGTCCACAGCAAGGCTCACCGTGAATCAGAAACCCTGCGGTTCGATGTGATTGAATAACTTGTTTGAATAGCCGAGACTGCTCTCTAAAGTCAATCTGGAGAATTTGCTCAAAAAGAAAAGGAGATGTTTGAGCTGATATGGGTTCTACTTCATCAGGCGTGGATTGAGTATCTGAGAGTCCCGCATAACCAAGCAGCCGCTCTTGGAGAGAATCAATCCTAACAGGCGGTTCTGAACTCTCATCCTCTTGAGTCCCAAAATCAGCAATCTCTTCTAGGTCTAGCCCTAATTTTTGGCAAATTTCCTCAAAATTCAGATAACTAATAGGCTTGCCATTGAGAAATTTGCTTACAGTTTCTCTGTGTATTCCCAAAGCTTCAGCCAAACGCTGCTGGCTGGGAAAACCACTGCGTTTATAGGCTAACTTAGCTCTGCCGATGTACTCTAGCGCAACCTTAAGCGACATCGCTCATCTTCTGGCAGTGGCTTTCCTCATGTCGGTTTTTTGTCGGACTTTTGTCGGAGCGACACTCATTCCGACAGTCGCCGATTTTGATGAAAGTGTAGAACTATAAAGTAAGCCGATCATGGGAATCTTAGAGGCAGTCAAAACAATCCTGGAAATCATCGTGATTTTCCTGACCTTTCCCCAGTATGCACCAGTTCTAGCAGGGGTCGTTGCTTTGGGAGCTGTGTACTACCTGCTCGAAGACGAAGACGAGAACAACGAAGAAGACCAGTCAGCCACAAACAGATATGAGGCGATGGAGCAATACCCAGACACCAAGGAGCTTCCCTCAACCGAAACTCCACCTGAAGCAAAGCCATAGGGATGATGAATCGCACCCTCTTCATTAAGGGAGGCGCGATATTTGTCTGAAAGCTTTTTGAGTATTTTTACTCGTTAAGCTTGATGGCTTAGCCTGTAGTGGACATTATCCGGAGTAAACAGAGCAATTGGCTCAGCTTCAGTACATAGCAGATGTTCCTGACTCTTGTGATCCCAAACGCTGGTTAGCTTAGAAGGGGTCAAGTTATGACCTTTAGGAATGTGTGAGAAGTAAAAGCGATCGCCTGTAGCCTGCTGAGTGTGATCGCTCATTCATCCCCTGCCAACTTTTCCAGCAATGCTTGCCACACCTCAATCTGCTGCTGTAATTGTTGGATGCGATCGCCTTCCACCGATTTTAGACACAGAGATTGCCACTACTGTACGGCGACAAACTGTGCTGGATTCCTGGCAGGGACAAGACAGGCTTGGGAATTGCAATCGGCACTAACACATCGCTAATAAGTAAGCTAAAGTCCAGACTGGATGAGTGTTGTAGTCCTAAAGCTTGCCAGGTCAAGAAAGATTTTCTTGCTCACCTTCTACCTCAACACCGTAATCAGTGAACAAACGAGCAATAGATATATCCAGCGCTTTTGCCAGCTTCTCAATATTTTTCAGCGAGGGATTGCGAGTTCCCGTTTCGATGCCTGAGACGTAATTGCGGTGAAGCTCAGCTCTTTCAGCCAGTTCTTCTTGGGATAAATCTAGTTCTCGCCTTCGCCGCCTAATAGCTTTGCCAAAGCGGTACTCAATAGTGTTGTTGTTTTGTGTCACAAAACAATACTGAACGAGTACCGCAGCTAAATCCATCTATTATCAGTGAGTTTCTGCACACTATAAGTGTTATAAGGGGGAAGTAATACAGCCTCAGACAAGCAAGTTCCTATGTCTAACGCTACCCAGGCTCCACCCTTCGCTTTACCAGAGGTTTTCCCAGAACGCATTCCCCAACTCCAATGCCAATTGGGTGAATGGGTTTACTGGCATCAAGTTCTCAACAGAGATTTTGGTCTTATCATCGGTGTCCTCCACACGCACGAAGCCAGTTGTCTTGCCGCCAGACGACACTATCTAGTCTGGCTGGATGAGAAAAGCTCTTCCTACCACATCACTAATTGCGACTTTGCCTTTAAAGACGATATCCAACCTTTAAGTCAACTAGAACTAGAAGCAATGAGGGGCTACGATGCCTGACGATCCTCAAGCTCAAAAACGGCAACAATTGCTAGAACTACACAACCAGATGTTTATGTCTCCTAGTGAGTTCAGCTTTCGATGGGGTTTGGGTTATCAAGAACTAGCGCAAATCTGTCAAATCTCTAAATCCACCACTTATCACTGGTTAGCCGGACAAGCCAGCCGTAGAGAAACTGGTAAACCCTATCAGCGCATTATGGCTGTAACCGATATGCTACTGGAGAATAGCGATCTAGTTTACCCATTAATAGAACAATGGCAAGCAATGAGAAAAGAACTTTAGCTAACTAAGTTTTGCAATTTGACAAAACTTTTTAGCAGAGAGTTGACCTCCATAAAAATTTGGTACTACAGTGCAAGTAATTTAATAAATATGCTCTTAGTTCAATGAACCGGATTCCCAAGTATTACGACAATCAATCTCTTCCTCCAATTGAGATTTGCGATAATACCATATTGATTTGCGACTTAGAGATAGTAAGCCCAGATGCAGTAAGCTACCTGCAAAGATTACCAGAAGAAGAATACGAACAAGCTTGTATTCGAGCATTTGAGGTGGGTATATTTTGCCTAGAAAGAACCCAAACCAGCCAAGATACCGAATTTGTCAAAAGGCAGATTGAGTTATTAATGGCTGAAGTCAGTCGCGCTGTCACCGTTATTCCGAAAACTGTTCAGAAAGAATTAGTTAGTAAAATTGGTACGGCTGAAGGTCAAGTGTTAGCGCCAATCAATGCTCAAATTAATCTAGCATCAACTGTCCTCACATCGCGATTGAATGATGTCAAAACCTTGCTGTCTAATGATATAGACCCTACTAAAGAATCTTCTGTTTTGGGCAGCACTCTCAAAAATCTCAAAACCTTCTTAGACCCCAAACGCAGTGACTCAATTCAAGGCGTATTCACAACCACCCTCAAAAGCGTCACTGCTGAAAATGGCACTTTAGCTAAAGTTATCAAAACTGTCGTTAGTGAATCAATCAAACCTCTGACTACCGAAGTAGACAAACTGACTCAACAATTTCGCGAACGAGAAGTAGCCGAATCAGTTCTTCAACAGACAATCGCTAAAGGTATTACCTACGAGGAGTCTGTAGTAGCTGAACTGCAAAACTGGTCAAAATTTAGTAATGCGGAAGTTTATTATGTCGGTAATGATAAAGAATCTGGTGATATTGTCATTAAACTGACTCCCAACTCGCTGATTCCTACACCAATCTCCATTGTGATTGAAGTCAGAGACAGGGAATCGCAGCGTTGGGGCAGACAAAGAATCGCTCGACAACTAACTCAGGCAATGGCTCAACGTCAAACCAACGCTGCTATTTTCTTGAGCCGTTCTCGCGATGGTTTGGCTCAAGAGATTGGCAATTGGGCGGTAGGCGAATGCGAATACGGTCAATGGGTAGCAACTAGCCACGAAATGCTAACTGTCGCCATTCAGTTTTTGATTATTCGCCAACAATTAGCGAGTCAACAAAATTATTCGTCTCAACTGGATTGCGGTGCTATAGAGGCGCAGATACAGCGAATTGAAACGGCATTAGACTGTATTACCAAAATTAATACTTACCTAACTAATTTACGGACTAACGCTGACGCAATTCAGACGCAAGCCAAAGCACTCAAAGCTGAAATCCGTAGCGCCCTCGAATCAATCCAAGAAGCTATTCGTGTTGTCTCTGATGAAGGTAAGTGAGCTAAATTAGTTTTCTACAAAAATTATGCAGTTATGGTAAATCATCACAGACTGTTTCTTTTACCCTTTTGCATTTTTCCCATTTCTGCAAAAGTTGTAAAACAACGCTGACACCATCCATCTGCCCACAAAGCCGGAATTTTAAACCTTGCCCCACAGTTGGGACATTCTGAAAGTAAACTTAGCTGGTGGCGATCGCATCCCTGTGTTGTCTTAAACTGCCACTCAATCTTGTGACAAGGGGACTCACCATAACACGCCCCACACAAACGAATTGGTTCGTGCTTCATCCCCACCCCTTCAGGCGGTAACATCTCCCACAAGAGATCCGCATCCACCTGAACCACCTTCGCCAACGCTTCCAACTCCCTGCGCGATGGAAACGGATTGAGATAGAATTTTTCCCATCGTGCTACAACAGCACCGATTCCTGCCTCTTTCCCTAACCTTGAAGTAGATAAATTATTTTCCCGTCGAAAACGCCCTAGAAAATGACTTAAACTCTCGCCTTCTAGTGGTGCGATCGCAAACAACCAAGGTTGAATCTGATCCATCACTTATATTCCTGTGCTACCTGTTGCAAAGTTGCCTGATCGATCTTCATCAATCCCTTCTCTAAAGCTCTAATTCCCGCTTCCCGCAAAATCATATCCATCAACCCGATATAACCACCCGTTGCTTCGCCTAAAATCTTCAACATTTGCTTAGTACCCAGATTTGACGGTACAGGTAAACGCAATACATCTTGTTCCCAAATCTCTACAGTTTCTTGAAACTCATTCCCCTGCAACTTGCCAAAACGATAAGAAGCACGGAAACGGTTATGAACCTGTTCATCACGCTTAATCACGGTATCAAGGCGATCTGTTCCTACCAAAACCACAGAAATACCCAAATTATCAAAAATATCCCGCACATCAGCGAAAGTCTTGGGCTTTAACCGATCCGCCTCATCAATAATCAACATTTCTACACCGCAGCGTTTAAGAACCTGTAGTGTCCGACTACGAATTTCTCCCACCGTTCCCTTAACCATTTTGTATTTCAGATGCTCAATAATCACCCGAAATAATTCGCCTGAAGTACATTCTTGTGGAGGTTGAATATACACTACAGGCACAATCGGCGGTTTTCCTACTTCTTGAATTGGTCTGTGCCTTAATCTATAAGAATCACAAGCTACAGTTTTTCCTGTCCGCGACTCCCCGACAACTCTACAAGATTGACGCGATCGCCTTTTCCCTTCTAACCAATCATGGAGTTTGCTAACTTGCTCCAACTCCACAACGCTTTTGCCTCTTAATCGTTCAATTTCCGCTTGTAATTTGGCATCTAGCGACTTAATTTCTCCTAATTGTTCGGCGACAGATTGAGCTTTATTTTCTGCCATGATTACCACCCATAATCCTCTTTTAACTGGTCATAATTCAATACCCTTGGTTTCTTTTTCGGTACTGGCGTATCTTCAATCTCTGGTTCTGGTTCAACCTCAACAGGCTTGGATTTCAAGACAGCAGAGTGTAATTGTTTTTGTTCTTCCTTCTGTCGTTCCTTCTTGGTCTTTTTCTTGGCAACAAAAATATCTCTGTCTCTTACTTCCTCCAAAATCGAATGATTACTGATGGTTTTCCCTTTTTCCCGAATCTTCTGATTACTTGTCTTAACTTCTTCCAACGATATTTGTTCTGTCTCCAATCCAGTGGCATACGCCCTAGCTAATAATATTTCTTTATTTTTTTGCCGTTGATAAACCAGCACACTGGTAATATCTCTAGGGTCATAGCGCAAAACCACCCGTTCCCCCGCATATCCCGCTAACTTCTCTCCTTGATACATCAAATTCTCAAAGCGGATATAACCCTCTCGGTAAATTGAGCGATTGGTCTGCTTCATCAAACAAATATCTAAATCTCGCTCACCAATTAAATCTGGCGTTGCTAACAAACCTGCTTCCCAACGCTGATAGCGCGTCTGATCTCCCATGCGCTTATCTATCCGTTGGTTATAGCTATCTACGATGTAGCGGACAATTAACTTTTCCAATTCCCGCAGAGTTAAACAAGCTTCCTTTTCTGCTTGTTCTGGACGTTGCTGTACATTTGAGCCAACATATCCAGGTAATCCTGCAAATAACTCTGTATTCAGAGTCCCAAACGGACGCTCAACCACACCACCTTCACTAGGGCGATCGCGTAGAATACAACTAAAACCTAACTGTACGCCAATTTGCTTTAAGTGTTCCGAGCGAAAATCTTTGCCGCCATCTGTAAATAAGTATTCTGGTTTGCCATACGTTCCCCACTGGCAATGCAACCCATACTCAGCCCCATAGTTTTTGGGTAACATCGCATGACGCAACGCCAACGCTACTACTTGAGAACTTGGCGCATCAAACCCCACGCGAATGCCCAGAATGCAGCGTGAGTAAGTATCAATTACTGTCGTTAACCAGGGGCGACCTATAATTTCTCCCTCTATATCAACCACCAGCGCATCGACCCAAGTATGGTCACACTGCCACACATGGTTGCTGTACTCCACTGAAATATCGTCACCTGTGCGGGTTTTAACCGATAACTGTGAACCTCGCCACCCTGGACTACGAACCCCTTTCTTTTGCTCTTGCGCTTCAATCAAGGGCTGTAATACTCGATAAACCGTGCGGTAATTCGGATAATCCGCTTCTCTTAATTCCTTAGCTCTAACTTCAACCCTTAAAGCAACCTGCTTGCGGGAGATCCGCTTACCACCCTTATTCCCCTCACGGTAGGTTTTGATAATAAAGTCTTGCCACTCTTGAGAAATGCGATGCTTGCCTTTATCTGCCCTCTCTGTGCCAGTTAAGGCTAGTAAACCTTCTGCTTGCCACTTTTCTACCAATCGCTGCACCGTTCTTACTGATTTGCCAAGTTTCTTGGCAGCTTCTTTGAGTCGTTGCCCGTAAGTTTGGCGATCGCACGGTTCCAGCAAACTCTCAATAATGTCTAGCTTCAGTTTCGCCTCATGCGAGAGTTCGGTCACAATTGCAGAGGCATCATGGTTATCTGCCGTCATCTTTCAACAATACTGTTTAATTGCAACATAGTACAATTATACTGATAGCGACAAACAATCTGTCAAAGATGATAAAAATCCTCATTTCCGAACTTGGACAACTAATTTGGCAATTTCCAGAGATTAGACACTTAATTTGTCAATTGACTCCAAATGAGGGTAAAGATAGTAAAATAGCCTGTAACCCTTGTATAGTGATGGTTACAGGCTTTGATTTATCTGTGACAAATAATTTGTCAAAATGACATTTAATTAGTCAATCGACAAAAGCCCTAAAAAGAAGAGGCGCGATCGCGTCTCTTCTTTAGCCTTTAAACTTTAACCTTTCGAGTAAACGCAATAACCACTCGCCAAAATCCCTTTTAAAAATTTGGAAGGATTCACTTCCCGCTCGATATCTGGCGAAGCAGAAATATCAACTCCCCTCAGTTGTTCTGGTAGCAGGGCAGATTTATGGGGTTTTATCGTGTATTGGGGGCATTTTTGCGAGAGTTGGGAATTTTTCAGCAGCCAGTTGATTTCCCGCAACGAGTATTGCTTTAAATCGGCTAAATTGAGTCCGGATTTCCTGACTTTCCTCAAAACGTTATCCAGAATATTTGCCGGACAGTATCGGTTGTAAAATAAATCCTCAAAAATAAAGACTCCCCCTGGCTTGATGACACGAGCAATTTCTGCCAGGTTCTTGCTGAGTTGTTGTTTTTCTAGGTGAAGAAAAACACTACTTGAGATTACAAATTCTATTGAATTGTCCTCAAAGGGCAACTGACCCATTGGCATACAAATCAAAGAAAAATCCGATGAAGAGAATAAATTGTATGCCTTATGAAAGGTCAACATCCGACGCAGCATATTTTCGGAAATATCTATTCCGTAATACCGATTGCAGGTAATTTTTTTTTGTTTTGAAAGATAGGCAGCATGTCTGCCATATCCACAACCCAGATCCAAAATCGAATCAAAATGTTTGCCTGTCGGAATATTCTCCCAAATTTCTTTAGGAGTTTTTTGAGAAGGGGTAGTTTGTTCCCATTGCAGTGCAGCTTTCTCCCAGATTTGCTTCAGATTCAATCTGGAATCAGCTTCATAGTTTTTCGGGAAAAATATCTCATTGAGCAGTTGAAAATTGTTTAACTGAAGTTGAGATTTTTTTAAGGTCGGCATTTGACTCAATCTCCTCCCCTAGGCTGTGGTTGGATGAAAGCGACTATTTTGTATTCTTCAGTACCCCAGCCTTAAAGATTCGGGTAACTCCGTAAATATCCGGACTGATGTTCTTTATATTTAATCTTTCCTTCAAAAATATTGCTATGGCTGAGAGCTTATCTTTACTTAAGCTTTAAATAAAAAGAGAGCTGACCGCAGAAGTATAAAGTTTCTGTAAAGAAGACTGAAATTCTCAAGACAATAAATTCTGGATTTTCTCGTAAAATCAAGGCTTCTAGGCGATTTAACCGTTTTCAATCTGTTTCCAAATTAGGAAAAATGACCGCACTCCGGGTTGTGGGTGAGAAAATGCTTATATCCGTATATCTTCGGATATAAGCCTAAAGATAGAGTCGTTACCGATTCCAGATGCTGAAAGCAGTATTAGATTTCTGTATCGTCAGTGTTTTCCCTCATCCCTCTGACAATTCGGGAGAGTTCGCTCTTTTCATCAACCGCAATCCGAGTAGGAGAACCACTGATAATTCGTTCGTAATTCCGGAACGAATCCTTAATTTCAGCTCCTGCATCACTAATCGTGTACTCGCGGATGCCTTTTTCATGCCACGAACCCCGCATTTTAAAGACATTGATAGCGCGGGACATTTCACCGCGAATTTCCACATATTGCAGCATCAAAATCGTGTCTGTAATGGTGGAAATATGGGAATCCGTAATCGAGTGGGAACCCATAAAGTGGTCTGTGGTATTGGTAAAAAAGCCAGTGATTTCCTCTTGCTTGGCATAACCTGTAACCCCAATCACAAACTGCCGGAAGGCGTTGTTGCTGACGCCTCGAGCTAATGCCGAAAGCGAATCAATGGCAATGCGAGACGGCTTGAATTCAGCAATTTCCGACTTAATCATCTGCAAGTGGTCTTCTAACCCAGCCGACTCTGGATAGGTGCAAAGGATTCTCAGCAATCCTTTTTGTTCCATCTCCTCAAAATCAATGCCCCAAGAGTAGGCGTTGCGAGACAGTTGGGCACGAGATTCTTCGTAGGCAAACAAAATGGCACGTTCGTTGTTCGTACAGGCAACTTGCAAAAATTTGCTGACTAAAAGCGTTTTGCCAGTACCCGTGGCACCTGTTGTCAGAATGATAGAATCTTTAAAAAATCCACCTCCACACATTTCGTCGAGGGTTTTGACACCCGAAGACACCCGGACATTAGAAGAACGCTGGGTAAGCCGCATCGCTCCTAGCGGGAAAATATTGATGCCATTATTGGTCATGGTGAAAGGGTATTCCCCTTTCATGTGAGTGGTGCCACGAAGTTTAAGAATTTCAATCGTGCGACGACGGCGTTCTCCTTCCAAAACGTTGCGGACAATTGCCACGTTATCGGAAACAAACTCTTCTACTCCGAACCGCGCCACGGGGCCATATTCTTCGAGCCGTTCCGTCGTCATCACCGTAGTGACGCCAATTTGTTTGAGGCGAGCTACTAAGCGAAAAATTTCTCTTCGTACCACAGAAGCAGCATCATATTGCTGAAAAACAGCGGTGACAGAATCGATAGAAACCCGCTTAGCTTTGTATTTACGAATGGCGTACTGAATCCGCTCAATTAGGGCGGAAAGGTCAAAGTTCCCGACGACTTCCTGCCCTTCCGGATCGGGTGAAGCATCCAGAATAAATAACTTTCCTTCATCAATTAAGCGTTGCAGATCCCAACCAAAACTGGAGGCATTTTTGATGATATCGGTAGGAGATTCTTCAAAGGTAACAAATACCCCAGGCTCATCAAAATAGGCAATTCCATGATAAAGAAATTGAACGGCAAATAATGTCTTGCCAGTTCCAGAAGTACCACTGAATAAGGTAGTTCTCCCTAAAGGTAAGCCTCCATGACTAATATCATCGAAGCCTTCAATCATCGTCCGGATTTTTTGTACTCCCACCGGAGCCAATTCGGCTTGTGGCTCAATCGGATTAGTTTTACTCATCGCTCTTCCGTCGCAAAAATTGGCTCTACTTGCAGAAACGGGCTAGGAAACCTACAACAGTTTAAAGTCTAAAGTCTCCAGTCCGAATTAAAGTTTATAAATCCGCTTCGGCTTCAGCAAGTTCTTCATAGAGAATATCTAGCCCTACCAAGACTTTTTCCCGATCAGAAAGATCCCCAATGATTTTGCGGACTGGAGGCGGTAATACTTTTGCTAAGGTGGGTGTGGCTAATATTTTATCTTCCTCTGCCAGTTGCGGATTTTTGAGAACATCGATCACTTTGAGAGCGTAGACACCTTGAAACTCGTGTTCGAGGATATTTTTGAGTGTTGTCAAAGCTCGTACAGAATTGCTAGTATTTCCAGCAACGTAGAGCTTGAGAACATAAGTTTTCTTTAGCGCACTCATAGCTTAGGGATTAGGGTAAGAGTTTTGGAGTGGGAAATCGGGATTGTCTAAAGTCTAAGGTTTTTTTCGGAGTCTGCTTTAAATGAATCGCTTAAAGCGTAGGCTCATGACTCTCTAGGAATGGAACGGCGATACATTTCGCACAAGTGAGCAATGACATCAATTAAAGTCAATCGATAGTCCAGTAAGACTTCTTCACTCCGCCCCTCTAATTTCAGTTTTTTGGAAAAATCATCCATTAATTCCATGTGAATTTCAACAATTTGAGAAACAGAGAGATCGGCAAAAAAAGCCGTTGTCACAAATTGGTCGATTATTTGATTCAGTGTACTCTCTGTGGAAAAGTAACTGAGAACAATTTTGCGGTATTCTGCCCGTAGTTGCTGTAAAAGTTCTTGCTTCTCCGTTCGGGATAGATAGCGGAAAAAAGACTGTGGATTTCGCTTATAGTACACACCCAAGTATCCTAATCGCTCCTTAAGTTTTTCAGACAGCCGTCGCTGCTGTAGCATGAGAAAATTTTGAGTATGCAACTCGGTGATGGGATCGACGGTGATGGAGCGATCTGGCAGGAGACAGGTGGGAGCAAGAGTAAGAAACTGAGCGATCGCCCGTTCAATCAACCGCGCGATCTTGTCCGCTTCGGTTGCAGCTACATAAACTTCCCCAGGGTGGTAGATGTAAGTCTCCAAGGCTTGGGTAGAATTCGGGGCGGTACGGGGGGGATTTTGCCCCTCTAGGGTGGTCGATCCCTGACTGGCTTCGTCCGCTACCCCGGATAAAATCACAACTGGCAGCAGTATGCCTTGTTCGTATAAACGATTGACGAGGGGGCGCAACGATGAGTCTTCTTGTAAAACCAAACAATCAATTTGTTGCTTGTACTGCTCAACCCAGTCAAACAACTCCGGTAAGGACGATATCTGGTTTAGAAGATAGCGATGTTCTATGGCGATCGCTTCTTTGGGGGATTGGCTGCACAATGAATCGCGTAAGGACTGTGCCAGCGACTCCGAGCGCACAAAAGTACAAATAGACAGCGGATGATGCAAAACTTTAACTATTCTAGAGTAGAAATTAAATTACTGTTTGTCTGGAGACATCGCTCAGGAGGAGGATCTCTCACCGGCATTCTTCATTAACTACTTAATATTAATTTAATCATTAATCCAATTGTTATTAATTGTAATTAGTAGGCTCAAGAAGCCCCCTCGACCGAGGCATAATTGAGCAGTACCTTGTTTTTGCTTTTTTAAAACTAGCTCTACGAAATTCAACCTTTGTCAACTCCTTTTTAAATACCTATAGGCTGTAGGCAGGGAAAAACCCAAGCGCTCTCCGCACCTACTGAGCCTCAGCGATGAATTCGAGCGGCGACGTACTGCGTGCGTTCTTGTTGCACTTTCCCCTAGCCAGGTTGGTCATGTCCATATCCACTCCCAGTTTAAAGGAATTTATCGAGCCAGTTCCCGTTTGCGAACAAACAGTGGCATTGGTGAGGGTGCTGGAGATTTTTAGCTCTGGTAGTTGCGATCGCCTGGTGGTGGTCAGCGAACAACAACATCCACTGGGAGTCATCAATCTGCGGGCAATGATGCCTCATCTTCTAGTAACAAATTCGTTCAGCCAAAAAAATTATTTAGTTGCTCCTTTGACGCTGGATTTACAGCAACCCCTGTGTCATCTAAATTTTCCGCTGATTGAACGGTTGACAACGTTACCGAGTCAGCTGTCTCTGAAGGAATTTCGCCTGTATTTGCGCTCATGCAATTCCCAAACACCGCAACATTGGGCTGTGGTCGATCCCACTCATCAATTCTTGGGTTTGTTAGATAGCCAGCGGATCTTGAAATTCATGGCAACCGCCGAAGGCAGCGAGGAATGGGGCATCGGCAGTAGTCAGAAGAGAGCTTCCCAAGCCTATACCCCAGGAGAACTCCAAGAAGACGCGATCGCCTTGCGGGAAGCAACCCCGCTCCGAGAAGCTGCCCTCCAGGCATCCGGACATCTACGCAAACCGCCCTTCCCTTGGTCAGTCGCAACAAACACAGTTCAACGCCCTGCTGCGGAGAAGCCGACAGGGGGACACGTGGGGCAATCGCACGGCGGGCACAGAACCTTAGTGCAACTGTTGGAACAACTGCCATTGCCTTTAAGGTTGCAAACAAGTTCTGGACAAGCGATCGCCCAGAACCTAACTTGGCGTCAGCAGATTGGGGAAAGCTTTAACCCACCCGTAGTACAGCAAGAGGCACCTGCCAGATTAGATTCCTTGCCCTCGGTGTGGAGCGAGATATTCGCCGGAAGTTCTAGCGCCCAGGAAATTCAGCCTGCTCGGCGATGGGAGCCTTCAAAGCAAAGCAACCGAATCGATTTGGGTGCAGATGAAGCCTCTGTTAGCAGTGATTCTGCCAGCGTGATGTCAGCGACAGAAGCCACCCTGACTCTAAATAACCCTCTCGATAATTCCTCAGCAACCCAACCTTCTAGAACCTGGAAAAAGAGCAACGAGCGCATTTGGCAGTTTGTCAAAATTCCCCTGTGGCAGAACGGGGCTGAGTTAGAACTTCTCGAAACCTTAGGCAAAACCCCAGTACAGGAGTTCCGAGGAAATTCTTATCTTCCCGCTTCTTCCTCTTCACTGAATCCTGACCCGCAATCTTCAGCACTCGGCACTGACTTATGGCTGGTGATGGCAACTGATATCACGGAACAGCAGCAGGTTGCCAAGGAACTAACGGCTAAAAATGCGGATTTGGTGCAACTCAACCGGATGAAAGATGAGTTTTTAGCCTGTATCAGCCACGAACTGAAGACTCCCCTAACTTCCGTGCTGGGTTTATCCAGCTTGCTCAAGGATCGGGTACTGGGACAGCTGAACGAGCGTCAGGAACGCTATGCAAAGCTGATTCATCAGAGTGGGCGTCAGTTGATGACGGTGGTCAACGATATTTTAGATTTGACCCGCATGGAGACGGGGCAGTTGGAACTGTCGCCAGAACCCGTGAATCTTCTGACAGTGTGCGATCGCGCCTTATCTCAAGCGAGACAACTCCAGACCTTAAAAGACCAACCGGCAACGGGGCATGAACCAGTCAGCAACGCCAAAGAGGAACTGGGTTTTACGCTCAGTATCGAACCTGGATTAGAAACGATTGTGGCGGACGATTTGCGTCTGCGCCAGATGCTCACTCACCTGCTTTCCAACGCCCTCAAATTTACCGAAGCGGGCGGCGAAATTGGACTGAAAGTTAGTCGGTGGGAAGGCTGGATTGCTTTTACTGTTTGGGACACTGGCATTGGTATCCCAGAGGCAAAACAACATTTAATTTTTCAAAAATTTCAACAGCTAGAAGACCCGATGACCCGCCGCTTTGACGGGACGGGGTTGGGGCTGGTTTTAACCCAAGGTTTGGCTCGTCTGCACGGTGGGGATGTTTCCTTTATCTCCAAACCCGGTGAGGGAAGCCAGTTTACCCTGCTACTTCCTCCGATTCCCCCGACGCGCAAGGAGGAAGGAAGCCGGATGAAGGCTCAAAAAAATCGGGATGCATCCTTCACTCCCCATCGTTCATCCTTGAACCGCAATCGGTTGATTTTGATCGTTGAAGCCGCACCCCAGTACATCGACCATCTCACTCAGCAACTCACCAGTTTAGGCTATCGAGCTGCGATCGCTCGTTCCGGGACAGAAGCCCTCGAAAAAGCACGGCGATTTCAGCCACAAGCCATACTGCTCAACCCGTGCTTGCCCCTGCTTTCCGGCTGGGACGTGCTGACTCTGCTCAAATCAGACGACCAAACCTGCCACATTCCAGTCATCGTGACAGCCGCTAACGCCGAAAAAGAGCAAGCCGCCTCCAACCGAGCAGATGGCTTTTTAACGCTGCCAGTCCAGGCGGAAACTTTACGCCACAGCCTGACTTGTTTAACCAAGCCAAAGCAATGCACCAACGTCAGCCTGACGATTTTACATCTCACTTCTCTTGAGCAAGCCGCGATAGAATTTTCGCCCACCGCATTGGGACTCTCGCCAAATCACCGGGTTCTAGAAGCCGACGATCTAGAGCAGGCAGAACTTCTGGCTCGCGTTTGGCAGCCGGATGTCGTTATCCTCGATGGTGGGGGTCTAGAAGATCCGCTTGCCTATCTCCAACAACTTGCCTCACAGACGACCCTAGCTTCTCTACCTTTAGTAACGCTAGATCGCCCGACGACTGAGGCGGCAAATCAAGTGAGCAGTCTTTGTGTCTTTCCCTGTTTGGCAGGAGATGGGAACGATCACACCGCCGCCTTATTGCAGGTGATTCAGATTGCCGTCGGGATGAGCTGTAAGCCAAGCATTTTAGTCGTCGATGCGCGATCGCTGATGGATTTGTCGGCAAGCGTCAATCGCTACCCGACCAGCGAAGCCTTCGACCCTCGATTGTTCGCTAAACCCCAGCGGGGCAGCTCGAAGGCATCGCCTCTGATTCACTACCTACAAAAAGCCGGGTTTAGAAGTATACTTTCGCGGTCTTGGACTGAAGTATTGCGGCAACTTCAACAGCAAAACGTTGATTTATTGCTGATCGATCTGGCAGACATGGAGCTAAATCCAGGCTTGATGGAGGCGCTGGCTTCCTTGAGACAGATGCCTTTTCTGCCGCCGATTTTGGTGCTTGAGCATCAAAATGATGGGGTCGATGAAGCTACCTCAGAGTTGCCGGAAATCCTCAGCGCGATCGCTACCAAAATTCTGCGCGTGCCCACCCTATCGATGGCAGAAGTGTTAGACCAAATTCACCAAACCCTTACCCAATCAACCTACTAACTCTCATCCCCACCTCACCTTCTCGTTCCCCGGTGCAGGGGTACGGCATTGCCGTGCCTGCTGAAATGTTGGCATGGGCGACTACCTACTCAAGCCATTTATAAGTAGTAACTTTTTATACACCTGTTTCCCGGAGTATTTTCCCTTGACAATGCCATAATTCCTTGAGTATATTGCACTAGTAGTAGAACATTTGTTCTACTTAAAAGCTGTGTTCCTGGTTAGATTGCGACACTCTGCTGTAGGAAATTTACCTACGACGGAGCAACTTTTTTATGGAGAAAAAGCATGAATAAATTGGCGTCCAAAGACAGCAAAGAACAGATTCTGGAAGCCTTCAAACAAATAATTGCAGACAAGAAAAAAATCGAGTCAAAAATAGCGACCAAGGAACAAGAAGCAGAAAAAGAAAAGAACAAAGAAGTTCTTCAAGCAGCTTCTACTTATACGATTGATAGTATTGTCAAAGGTCTAGCCGATCTGCAATTAGAGTTTGGCGGAATTGTTTTTGGACTCTCCGCAAAATTAACGGGTGAAACTTCAAAGTTAGACGAACTAAAACGGGCGCTAGACATTGAAACGCAGCATTTGCAAGAACTTCAGCAAATCAGAGTCGTCGCAGATGCGCTGCACATCTTAACGCAAGAACACCAAGAAAACCTAAAATCACTTGAACAAAAAATAGCCAGCGAACGGGAAGCACTGGAAAAACAACAGTCTACCATCCGCAAATCTTGGCAAAAAGAACAGGAAGAATTTGAAACGACACTCCAAGAACAAAATGCTCTATTAACTGCCGAACGCCAGCGGGAAGTTGAAGAATATCAATACGATTTAGAACGTACTCGGAAAATAGAGACAGATGAGTACGAAGAAATTAAGCGAAACTTGGAACGGGAATTGCAACAATCTGAAAAAGAGAAAGAAAAACAGTGGTCAGAGCGAGAAAACAGTCTGACAAAGCGTCAAGCAGAATTTACGGAGCATCAAAAGAAAATAGAAGGATTTCCTAAAGAATTGGAGGATGCTGTTAAAAAAGCCAGAGAAGAGGCAATTAAAGACGTTCACCAAGACGCTAAAGTGCAAGCTGATTTGTATGAAAAAGAGTGGGAAGCGACTAAACAGGCGAATGAATTTAAAATTCAATCCCTAGAGCAGACAATTCAAAAACAATCTGAACAAATAGCAGAAATGACTGCCCAACTTCAAGCCGCTTTGAAGCAAGCGCAAGATATTGCCATGAGAGCCTTTGAAAACTCCTCCGCTAAATTGACAGGTACCGAAAAGAGAAATTAGAAATTCGTTTCTAACTGGCTCCAGAGTAAATAGCGTTTCTCAAAAATAGGAGATTATCAATGGCAAGAAAACTCAACGACAAAAACACCAAGGCTGAAATCTTAGCGGCGTATGAGGAATTAAGTAAAGAGAAAGCAGCGCTGGACTCGCAACTGAAGCAACTGAATCAAAGTAAACCACCAGCGATTAAAGAGAAACAACCATTGGAATCGAGGATAACAATGAATCAGGCTGCTGCGGATCAACAAAAAATGGATCGGGTAATTGAAAGTCTGGCAAAGCTGCAATTAGGATTCGGGGGTGCTGTCAGCGAGTTGTCCGAGAAACTGACATTAGAAGCTTCTAAGCTCCAAGAACTCAGGGGTTCTGTCGCCACAGAGGTTAAAGAATTAGAAGACCTGCATAGTTTAGAAATTGCCGAAGGAATGTTGGATACGCTCATCCAACAGTATGAAGAAAGCTCTAAAACTTTTGAAGAGGAACTCAGCCAAAGGCGGGAAAATTTAGAGCAAGAAACACTAGAGCAAAAAAACGCTTGGTTCAAAGAACAAGAAGAACGTAAACGCTCAATTAAGGAGCGGAATGAAACGCAAGCTAAAACGCGACAACGGGATGTGCAAGAGTATCAGTACGATCTAGAACTCCAGCGCAAAATTAACCAAGATGAGTACGATCAAACCAAGAAAGGTTTGTATAAGCAACTGGAAGAATTCCAGCAAGAAGAAGAGAAAAAATGGGATGAGCGGGAGAAAGCGATCGCTGAACAAGAAAAACAATATGACGAGGCGAAAGCTAAGGTAGAAGCATTTCCCAAGGAACTGGAAGCGGCTATCAAAAAAGCCAAGGAAGAAGGTAAAGGCATTGCCCATTACCAAACCAAAATTAAGTCGGATTTATATGCTAAAGATGTGGAAATGCAAAAGCGTTTGCACGAACAGAGAATTCAGTCTTTAGAGGAGACGATTCGCAATCAGGACTCCCGGATTCTCAGCCTCTCGAAACAACTCGATTCTGCGCTTAAGCAGGTTCAGGATCTAGCTGTGAAAGCAATTGAAGGGGCATCAAATGCTAGTTCCTATCAGTCACTGAAAGAAATCACGCTGGAGCAAGCGAAAACTCTCCAGAAAAACAAATAAGATTATTCGTTGGGTTGCATAAATTGTAGAGACGCGAAGCGGTGCTGCTTCGCGTCTCTCGCGTCTTTTTACTAACCGAACTATTTATCTGCTGCTTCTACGGCGCAGCTAGCATCCCTCCTCCAAGACCCGCATCGTGCAACCGCTGGGCACCAATATTGCGGCTGAGTACCGCCAGTCCCGCCAAATGCGCTTGCAAACCGGCTGTGTTGGCGCAGCAGTCAGTCAGCACAAGTGGTTCAATGCCGATATCGAACAAATCCATCGCAATCTTTAACACGCACATATCGGTATCGATACCGACGACAAAGATCCGCTCAATCGAATTTTCGCGCAGGTAATGCGCCAGTTTGTCTGGCATTCCGCACAGTCCCGACTTTGAGAACACAAGTTCTGGCTTGACAAAAGGTTCGAGTTCTGAAGCCAGGTTTGTTTCTGCGTCGCTGTCGCAGCCGTGCCAGTTCAGAAAGCGACAGTACGGCCCGTCGGACACATTGATAAAGCGTGTAAACAGAATTGGCGCGTACTCGTGGCGCTGGATCAAGCGGACAACACGCTCCGGAATATGATGCGTGAAGTCGTTGATAAAACCAGATTGCACATCGACGATGAGTAATGGCTCGGACATTTAAACGCTTTCCTTGGGCAGCCTTGCTTTCTACTATGAGCTGATTATCTCGTAACCGCCCCTGATAGCCGCATCGTACATTAGAGCGATCGCGCGATCGTCTTCTGGTTGTACAAGGTCAATTGGACGCTGACGATCGGGTAATTGCGCCGAGTCCAGCAACTCTTGTTCTCATCCAGTGCTATCTATTGCCGCACAATTTCGGGAATGCTAGGATTTTAGTTTCTTAATCTACAGTTTTCCGAGCGGAATATAGTATATTTGGTTGAAACCTCTTCAATGCATCTCTGCAACCAGGGTTCGGCAAGCATAACTGCGATCGCTCTGGATTTTCGTAGCTGTTTTAAAATTGGATGACTATCCATGACTGCTTCCCCGTTTTTATTACCTAGCGCTGCTCACCTGAAGCGACGGACATTTTCACGGCGCTCTCTACTGCCTTTAGAGCAGAATTATCTCTGGCGAATCGAGACTGGGGTCGTTCGCACCTTGACCTGGCTTGAAGACGGCACACCCATTACGCTCGGTTTATGGGGGCCAGGAGATATTGTTGGCAGAGTGCTATCTAAGGCTGACCCTTATCAAATTGAATGCCTAACCCTGGTAGAGGTAAAAGTTCTGCCAGTTAGCAAGTGTCAAGAAGCCACCGAGTCGATGATTCTGCATATTCAGCAATTTCAAGAATTTATAGAGATTCTGCATTGCAAATCAGTGGACGCTTCACTCCTGCGACTGTTGACTTGGCTGGCAAAAAGGTTCGGTCGTGAAATCGAGCAAGGAAAACAGATTGATTTGCGTTTGACGCATCAGGAAATTGCCGAACTCATCGGTGCCACTAGAGTCACGGTGACGCGACTGCTCAATGAATTTGAGAAGCGGGGAATTATTCAGCGCCTGCCTCACCGCTTCATTGTGCTGCAAGAGCAACAACCGTTCTGGCACTACGAAATTTAATCCGACTAAACTACATCAGTTTCAGGGGTATAGAGTGCGAACGGTGAGCGATACAAAAAGTAAAGGGCGGTAGAGTTCATCGCGGGTGCGCGATCGCTTGGCAGACGAGCGCACCTATCTGGGGTGGATGCGGACAGCGATCGCTTTGATGGGTTTTGGCGTCGTCATCGTCCGCCTTCGCAACTTCTTTCCGCCCCAGGCGCACCGTCCAGGCAATGGCTGGAAGTTGGGTTTAGTCTTCTCTCTAGTGGGTCTGGTAACGGTGCTACTTTGTACTTGAGTCATTGCAGCACCTAACAGTAACATTGTTTCTACTTAATTGCTCAATTTAAAGAGTATGCGGGGAAGGTCTTGGCGTGTTGGGGTTTGACATAAACTAGCTGCTGGGGTTGCAGTTGCAACTGGTTTAAGCGATCGCGCGTAATATAAGCTGTGACTTCCTGACCATCCTTAAAACGCAACTCAATTTGAACTTCCCAACCTAGATGCACGATGCGGTTGACCTTGGCTGGGGCAGCATTTTCTTCAGGCACCGTATGGATCGCGACATCGTGGGGACGCAAAAACACATGAGAAGTTGGCGACTCCAAGTTCGACAAGCGAAAAATACCAGCAGAACTTGGTAGAACATTCACCGGGCCAACGAAACTCATCACAAACGGGGTTGCTGGATGGTCATAAATCTCTGCGGCAGTCCCTACCTGTTCCACCCGACCTTTGTTAAACACCACAATTTGATCGGCAAGTTCCATTGCTTCTTCTTGGTCGTGGGTAACAAACACAGTGGTGACATTTACCCGTTCGTGTAAGTGTCGCAACGAAGCTCGCAGTTCTTTACGTACTTTGGCATCCAAAGCTCCAAATGGCTCATCCAACAGCAATACTTCGGGATCGACAGCCAAGGTTCTCGCCAAAGCCACCCGTTGCCGCTGTCCCCCAGAAAGCTGAGATGGGTAGCGATCGCCAAACCCATTAAGCTGCACCAAGTCTAAAAGTTCCTCTACCCGGTGTCGAATCCTGACTTTGGGCGCTTTGCGTAACTCTAGACTAAAGGCAATATTCTGGCGGACGGTCATGTGCTTAAACAGCGCATAGTGCTGAAACACAAAGCCGATGCCGCGCGATCGCACGCTTTGCTGGGTCACGTCCCGATCGGCGATTCTGATTCTACCGCTGTCTGGAGTCTCTAAACCTGCAATCAGCCGTAATAAAGTGGATTTCCCCGATCCAGAAGGTCCCAAAAGCGCCACTAAAGAGCCACTTTTAATATCTAAATTGACCCCTGAAACCGCCTGAAAAGAGCCAAATCGTTTCGATACGTCTTCAATCAAAATACTCATAGCGACTGTTTCCCAATTTTCTTAACGTGCGGGTTTCCTTGACAAAAAACCGAATTAGGTTAGATGAATCCCTTGAATCTACGGTTTATCGCTCAACTTACTGTACATTTAATACCATAAAACTGAGAACACTTCTACCTGAAGGATGAGGGTGGCTGGTTCGATGAGGAACTCCGTCGGGAAGATCGCTCACGAGAACGTCGCTCACGCTTTGATTTCAAGGCACTGAGGGGCGAGGAGATGCCATACACACGCACTCTTTTCTAATTCCTAAGTGCTGTAAGATTTAGGCAATTCAATCTACAGTTTACGGATCAAGATTCCTTAATTTGCGGTCAAAATCTCTTCTAATTCATCTTTTCTAGGCTGGCTAAACAAACTCAGCTAAGTGCGATGAAGAAGGGAAAATCGCATCCTGACGTACCCGTAGAGATAATCAAAAGCCCAGACTACAAGAATCGCATCGCTTCACATCGAAGCCGCGCCATATCTGACCAATGTAGGCGGCAGGACGCCGGAATCTACTGCAACTGAATTTACTTTCACCCCTCGCTCTTAAAAGCCCTAAAAGCGAAGTTATTGCTGCGCTGCATCTTGATTCGATGCAGCGTCTTTTTCCGGTGTTTTCGTCCGATTGTCATCGTGAAGACGAATCAAGGGAGACTTCTTGAGTTTCTTCACTCCACTAAGAACCACCAATGCAAATAGCGTTCCAATCAGACTCATTCGCCATAATCCACAGCCTGCGGCTGCTCCCAATCCAGCCGCCAACCAAATAGTTGCGGCGGAAGTTAGCCCCTTGACTTCGGCTTTTCTAAGTGTTTGATGAGATTGTTGCAGAATCATTCCCGCACCCAAGAACCCAACTCCCGTAGCAACGCCTTGGATGGTGCGACTCAGAGCATTGGAAGAAGAAAAGGTATTGTCACCATCCACCTGCAAAGGAATTATTACAAATGCGGCAGCGCCTAAGCTAACGATCATAAAAGTTCTCAAGCCAGCAGGTCTACCAGGCTGCTGGCGGTTCATGCCAATCGCACCGCCAACCAGTAAAGCCTAAAAGTTACACTCTGCCAATCGCTTGGGCTGAAAAACATCGAACTCATTGCTGGAACTCCCAGAACAACTAGAATACCGATCCCTCAGTCCCCCAACGTACTGATTGAAAACTGGGCTATGGTAGTCCAGTTACTTGTGACTGGCTAGGCGATATCTTCCCTATTTCACAGTAAATACGGTAATCCGCCCGATTTACTGTACTTTAAAAATCAATTTAGGTTAAGAATCGGTTAAAAGCAACCATAAAACTAAACTGGCGATCGCTCTCTCCGCTTGCAGAGAATGTAGGGGCACCTCTGGCGGGTGCCCTGCCTAGAGTGATGTCACCTCCCAGAGGTGCCATGAATGTTTTTACTGGGCGATCGCAAATAAAATAAATGCGATCGCGTCTTGCATCAAAGTATTAGCACTAATGCACTGATACAACGACTCCAACCGTTGGTTTAAACCAGAACTGGATAATCCTGAATTTCCGGTTCTCGAAATAACGGTGTACTCAGATAACGTTCGCCAAAACTGGGTTGCACCATAACAATCAAACGACCTGCATTCTCTTCACGTTTAGCAATCCGAATTGCAGCACCTAAAGCAGCTCCCGCAGAGATACCCGACAACAACCCTTCTTCTCGACCCAAGCGGCGACCGTAATAAATCGACTCCTCATCCGTAACAGCAATCACTTCATCGATTAGCTCTGTTCGGAGAACTTCTGGGATGAATCCAGCACCAATCCCTTGAATTTTATGCGCTCCCGCCTGACCGCCAGAGAGAACTGGACTGCTGACGGGTTCTACAGCGATCGCTTTAAAACTCGGTTTTCGTGCCTTGATGACCTCAGCCACTCCCGTCAGCGTGCCACCTGTCCCAATTCCCGCAACCAAGAAATCTACTTCACCGTCAGTATCAGCCCAAATTTCCTCGGCTGTCGTTTCCCGATGGATTTTGGGATTTGCTGGGTTGCGAAACTGTTGCGGTACAAAAGCGTTCGGAGTTGTCGCCGCAATTTGTTCGGCACGGGCGATCGCTCCCTTCATGCCTTCAGCGCCAGGAGTCAGTTCCAGTTGGGCACCATAGGCTTTGAGCATCGCCTGCCGTTCTTGGCTCATTGTCTCTGGCATCGTCAAAATCAAGGCGTAGCCTTTCGCCGCCGCTACCATCGCCAGTGCAATGCCAGTGTTGCCAGAAGTCGGTTCAATGATAATCGTTTTTCTCGGCTGAATTAGACCCGCTTCTTCAGCAGCTTGAATCATGCTGACGCCAATGCGGTCTTTTACTGAAGCGGTCGGGTTCATCCCCTCCAACTTCGCAACAATTCGCGCTACACAGCCTTCAGATTGCGGAATCCGATTCAGCTCAACCAGAGGCGTATGACCAACTAATTCCGTGACATTATGAGCAATTCGCATCTTTACTACTCCGCCAAAGTTAGATGTAAAACATGGACTCAACTGTTGACTCTCATCCCATTTCGAGAGCAGATCCTGTAACGTCTCGCACTGCAAGACGGCGTGAAGCGATCGCCCGTGGCGAATCCTATCTGTCGGTGCTTCCTGTCAAATTTCCTTAATCGCAAAGTCTTCAAGGGTTTGCGAAGCAGTTAGACTCAAGGGTTCCAGTTTCTCTGTCCCCTCTAAACAAGCCAGCACCTGTCACACCGTAATTCGCTGGGGTTCCTCCGCCAACAAATAACCTGATGAAAGCGCCTCGTTGACTGAGGACTAAACCGCAGCGCCACAACGTCATCAACACCTGCGCTAAATAGCGGTCTGGTATTTGTTGACCGGCAGCGATGTGGTCTATTTGCAGGAAGTCTCGCGGCTTGTGGTGGCTGGCTAGTTCTAGGAGAGCCAGGAAAGCGTACCTCACCTTACAGGACAGTCCATCGCATGGGATTCTCTCAAGCCAAGAACGTTTTCCACTATACTACGGTTCGTCGATAGGAATTATGCAGTTTTATGATTGTTTTTGTAGATAGGCTATGGCATACTCCTACTTAGAAGCAAAATTACGGTATCCCTACAAAATTACGGGGGATTCAATTTGCTTGCTGTCCATCTCACACTTGAAGGGAGAAGCGCCTCTTGCTGAAAACTGCGATCGCTGATTTCCAAATAATTTTTCAGCGCGACCCAGCAGCACGCAATTGGCTGGAGGTGCTGTTCTGCTATCCAGGCTTACAGGCACTTTTCTTTCATCGGGTGGCGCACTGGCTTTATTGCCTTGGGTTTCCCTTCATTCCTCGCTTGATTTCCCACTTGGCTCGTTTCTTCACGGGAATTGAAATTCATCCGGGAGCTAAAATTGGCAAAGGCGTTTTCATCGATCACGGCATTGGCGTTGTGATTGGAGAAACTGCAATTGTGGGAGACAACGCCCTAATTTACCAAGGCGTAACGCTCGGTGGTACTGGCAAAGAAATAGGCAAACGCCACCCAACCTTAGGAGAAAATGTCGTAGTGGGAGCGGGTGCGAAGGTATTAGGAAATATTCACATTGGAAATAGCGTCCGTATCGGTGCCGGTTCCGTTGTTTTGCGGGATATTCCGTCTCATTCGACGGTAGTTGGCGTTCCGGGTCGAATTGTCCGCCGCAAAGATAATTTGGATGCTTCCGTTAACAATGAAAGCCTGCAAGATCCAGAAGCGGAAGTAATACGGGCTTTGTTTGACCGGATTCAATTTTTAGAAGAGGAAATTGAATCGTTAAAAATTCAAAGAAAGGTACCCGTTGCCATGCACGCTAGCCTTCAGAAGGCGATCATTTCAAATGCTTCTAATCGGCTGATTACGGAGTTCCTCGACGGGGCAGGCATTTAGATAATTTTAGATAATTTAAAACTTCAACACTGTTTCTTAGTAAGGCGGGATGGGGTTATTCCCAAAGTACTGAACCAACGCTTAAATTTACAATTCACTCAGGTTGTCTCGAAGCGATCGCTCTTGTTTTTTAACGGCTGCCAAAAGTTCGGCATTTTGGAGGATGACTCCAGCTTGATTATTAAAAATTTGCATATATTTTTGATCGCTGTCATCAAAACTAGCCCTAAAATATTCCGGAGCTTCCTCTTGTAGAAATGCCAACTGATCGGGACTTTCATATTCTGGAAAGTCTCCTTGCTTTCTTTTATTCACTAATTGAGTCACGCCAATCAAATCACCATCGGGGCTAAAAACTGGCATACATAGTAAGCTACAAGTGCGATAACCTGTCTGAAGATCGGTTTTTTTGGCTGTCTCCGAATCTGGGCGAGAATATAAATCAAAAGGAATATTCAAAGGCTCTCCAGATTCGGCAACTTTGCCAGCATAACCTTGTCCTACTTTCACCCGCAATTCTTTTACCGAGCCATCGTCAAAGGGAATCTGCGTCCACAATTCACCAGGCTTTTGATCTAAAATCCACAAAGTACTGCGGTCGGCATTCATCAGTTTCTTAGCTGCTTCCATCACCCGTTTGAGAATTTCTTGAAGATCCAAACTGCTTTGATTCACTGAACGAGCTGCTGCCATTAATGCGGCTGCCACTCGTTGCCCTCTAGCCGTTTTATGATAAGAGCGGAAGCTTTCTAAAATCATTTGAACCATTGGGGCATTTTCCGCAAATCGTTCTTCATCTGCTTTGGTAAAGCCCTGTCGATCGATTCTTTCTGCTAAGGATGTAGTCCGATCGCCAAATCGCTTTAATTTGTTGAGTAACTGAATAACTGCGACTAAATTTCCCTGCTCATTTAAGAGTGGCAACGCCAACATTGTATAAGTGCGATAGCCGTTTTTTTTGTCTTGCTCTTTTGCTGCATCAGAGCGAGGATCGTCATAGAAATCGAAGGGAATATTGATAACTTCTTTGCGGGCTGCCACTTCGCCCACAATTCCTTTATTAGCAGGTATCCGAATTTCTAAAGAACCATCTCCATCGGCTTCGGCGATAATTGACCAAAATTCATGTTTGTCTTCATCTAATAAAAAGATACTCGTGCGGTCGGCACTCAAAGATTTACCCATTTTTAGAGTAATCGAACGCAAGGTGCTATCTAAAATATCATCAAAACCCTGGTTATCCATGACACTATTGAGCATCGCCAGAGTTTGACTGACCACATTTTTTTGTTGAGATTCTGCCTCTTGTTTGACGCTGGCAAATTTCTGGGCATTTTGCAGAGCCACCCCCGCTTGAGAGTTAAAAATCTGCATATATTTTTCACTATTCCCATCAAAACTAGCCTTGAAGCATTCGGGGGCTTCGGGCCAATGATCTGGGTTATATTCTGGAAAAACACCCGGTTTCTTTTTATTCACTAATTGGGTAACACCCAGTAATTCACCATCAGGGCTGAAAACGGGCATACACAGTAAACTACAAGTTCGATAACCCGTCTTCTGATCTGTTTTCTTCGCTGTCTCCGAATCAGGATGCTCGTACAGATCGAAGGGAATATTTAAAGTTTCTCCCGATGCAGCCACTTTGCCAGCGAAACCTTGCCCTACTTTGACTCGCAAGTCTCGAACAGAACCGTCCTCAAAAGGAATCTTTGTCCATAGTTCATTTGCCTCTCGATCTATTAGCCAAAGCGTGCTGCGATCGGCATTCATCAGTTTTTTTGCCGCATCCATGACGCGACCCAAGACTTCTTCAGAATCGAGGCTGCTTTGAGAGAGCGATCGCGTTGCTTCTGTCAGTGCTTCTGAGGCTTGTAGTCTTTGGGTTAATTTGTAACAATACTGACATCTTTCTAGAATTCGTCGAATTGCCGGAGCATAGTCAGCAAACTGTTTTTGATCGGCTTCTGTGAAACCGTATTTATCAATTCTTTCTGAATAGCGAGCTTGTGGATTATTCGGCTGCTTTAACTTATTCAGTAATTGAACAACAGCAACTAAATCCCCCTGCTCGTTTAATATTGGTAAAATTAACTCGTTGTAGGTGCGATATCCCTTATTTGTATCTGATTCCTCCGCTTCCAACTCAGCGGGATCGTCGCAAAAACTAAAGGGAGTGCTGACAAATTTTTTGAAATATGTTAATCGTCCTTTAGTTTCTTTATTTGACAAAATTTGAAGTTCGGGATGATTTCCGTCTTCATGCCTAGCAATAATTGACCAAAGTTCACTTTTTTCTTCATCTATAAAGAAAACTGTTGTGCGATCTACACTCAGTAGTTCGCCCATTTTTAAAGTAATAGAACCTAATATTTCTGAAAGAATATCATCAAATGTTTTGCCTTCCATCACGCTAAGCATCGATAGAAGTTTTTGTTCTTGGGTAGCAACAACTTGCATGAAGTCGGCGTGCATATCCGCTAACGCCTTGTTTACCCACCTGTCGTTAAATACAGAGGCATAAATGCGGTTACATACCTTTAACTTCCCTTGCCGCTTGACAATTACTCCTGATAGTAGTATTTCGATTTGTTCTGGACTTTCGTCAAATGCTAATTCATCTTGTTGCAAAATTAACTGATAGATATCTAGTAGCGCACGGCTGCGCTGTCCAATTCGGAGAATGCGATCGCGTATCGTCTTTAGATGCGGTGGTTCATCCATTGCTTCCCAACTCTCGATGATCCGCGAGCGCACTAATCTCTCAACCCAATCTGGGATTTGGCTAATGGGTAATAAGTTTTGCTCTGCTTGTTGAAGGACTAATTTACAAAGTTTTTGGGTAAGAAACGGCTGTCCTCCCGTCCAATCTAATACCGCTTTTAGCACTTCTTGAGGATTGCTAATTTTCCCGGCTAACCCCCCCGCTAAAAGCTGCGCTTCGTGTAATTGAAAGCCATATAATTCAACCGCCCGACCGATATTAAAAGGAGTCCGGTTTTTATCTTGCATCAAATCAGAGGGACTCGCTACTCCTAGCAAGGCAAAAGTCAGACGTTCGTATTCATTGCAAGCGCGAATAAACGCAAAAAAGTCATCAGTCTTAAAATTTAAGCTAAGGACGTTATCAATTTCGTCGATAAAAATAACAATTTTCTGACTGACTGATGTTAGCAGCTCTTGTTCGATAAATTCACTCAAGCGCTGTACCGGAGGTAAAAAAGCGCGATCGCGCAACCAACTCTGTAAGTTAATCTTGTCTGAAAGCTGGAAACTCGTCACCAACCGCCGCATCACTCCGGCATACCACTGATCCGGCGTAATATCTTGGCTCCCAATTTTCGTCAAGTCTATCGCTGCACAGGCAAATCCTTCCGCTTGCAACTTGTGCATCGTTCGCACCCGCAAGCTAGTTTTCCCCATCTGTCGAGAATTCAACACATAACAAAACTCTCCCGCCTTCAACCCTTCGTAAAGGTCAAAATCTGCCTGTCGCACTACATAAGTAGGAGCATCAAGCGGTAAATGTCCACCCACTTTGTAGTTATAGGCTAAGTTTGGCTCTTGACTCATAAGGGGTTCTGATTGGGTAGAAAACACCATGCTTCTGACAAATGAGTTTTTTGTGAGTAATGAATAACTGATCTATACTTTTAGCTAACAGTTATCTAAAATTTGCCTAAGAGATAGCTCAACTATTAACTCAACTGATCCCTATTAATTTTTAGTTTTTAATTGACATTTTTAATTGACAAGCGATCGCTAAAATATTGCCGATATAAATCGAAGCGCGGCGTAACATAATTGCCCTGCAACTGTACCAGCCCCATACTATGCAATTTAAATGCTGGCACCGACTCTAATTCAATGGGTGTGTCTGCCATCACTACTTTAGCGAAAGCATCTGCTAACTCTGGATGTTGTTGCAGATTCCATAAATGTCTTCGCAAATGATCATCGTAAAGTCCCGCCTCTGTGGGTGCAGTTTCTAACAGTTGATCCAGCGTAATCGTTTGCTGCGCGATATGATAAAGCGCCAATCGGACTAAATAAGGATGTCCACCAACTAGCCTCATTAATTGCTCAACCTGCGTTGCATTCAAATTCAGTCCATGCCGCTGAGTTAAATCTTGCACCTGTTCCGGGCTAAAGTCCGGTAACTCAATCGGCAACCCTACATTAAACGGGGATTGATTGACATTCAGAGGGATATAAACTTCCGTTGAGTGTACCACCACCAGCCGGAGTTGTTGCCAGCGATCGCTATCGCCATTCCCATAGCCAGCTTCCTCGTACCAAGCCCGCAACAACCCAAAAAAATCGTCAGCAATTTTGGGATATTGAAAAACCCGATCCACTTCATCTAACCCTAATACTAACGGACTGTCAGATGCTGACAGCAAACAATCCTCAAAATAAATCGTGCAATTATCTTTACTACCAAAAGTATCCGTCCAATAATCATCTAATTGATGAGGAAGGCGCAGCTTTCGAGAAATTCGGGCACAAAACCACCGCAAAAGTTGATTTAAATCTGTAAAAACTGCCGTATCCGCGTGCTGAAAACTCAACGGTACCGTCCGATAACCTTGCTCGTTTGCTCGATAAAGAATCCTCGCCATCAGCGAAGTTTTCCCCATCTGTCTCGGTGCCTTGATCCGAATCAAAGCGCCTGGTTGCAAAATCTCCTTGTAACACTGAGTTTCATAAGGAACTCGCTCTACATAAAACGCAGAAGCCAGACGCACCTGACCATTGGGTAACTCTGGTTCTGCTACTGGCAGGGGTGCATCTGAAGAATGCAGGATGACGGATGTCCCTTCATCCTCCTGGGAAATTAAAGGAGTTAGGCTTTCAGGCTTCTCTAGAGATGAATCGATTGATTCCTCAGGTATCCCCACGGATATCCTAGTTAAATCTGCCTCTACAACGCCGGACTCCACGCTTCTTGCCAGTAAACTCAGAATTTTTTGCACAATACTTGGAGTGTCAGCAGGCGAGTTCCACTCAAATTGTTCATTTCCATCAAGATAGCTGCGTAAATCGTGATTTAGCGGAGTATTCGAGGGACAATTAACGCGAATTGTTAGCACGGCTGGCTTATTCTGAATAGAGCGCAATTCCTTCGCTCGTCGCAACTCTTCGATCGCCATTTCACTTACCGCCGTTTGGGGAGAAATTAGCAGCAAAAAGTAGTCGCATTGCTGTAACTCTGTATCAATTTGAGAAAGAAGAGGCGGCGCTGACCATCCGATTTTTTCTGAGGAATGTCTCTGACCCTCGCCTTTCTGGACATCCCTTGTAGGTGCGCCTACACTCGCCATAAAGGCTGTGTATCCAGAAGCATTCAGGGTTTCGTAAAATTGAGTCGCTAGTCCCCTATCTGGCTCCTGTGCGCGGTGCGAGATAAAGATTCTCTTCGTAAATCCCTCTACTTCTTTTTGGGAATGGTTCTGGTCCTTCAAGGGTGGCACTTCTGCTGAGTGCGACTCCTGCTTTTGAGCGCGTTCTATGGCTCCTTTGAAATTTTTTTTGCTAACTCTTTCCTCCAAAACGGTCGAAAGCTTCTTCCATAATTTATAGCCAACATCTTTTTCTACATATTGAGGATTCAAAGGATAAATATCTTCATAAGTTTTTCCTTCCCAAGATCCTAGAAATATTTCCCTTTCCAGATCGTTTAAGTGCTTTCCTGTTTTAACAAAAATTAAATTGTCTATAAATCTTAATGCTTCGTTAATTTCCATGCTTGCTTGAAAGGGCTATTTGATAACAACTTTAGGTGTTCAGAAACTTCTTTTTTATCGTTTTCTTTTTGCTCTAGCGAAGAAAGTGTATAGCTCAATTAAGGCTAATGCGTCTTTCGCGGTTTCTTAAAAACAGATTAAAAATCGAGCAAATTTGCTATATTTAACATTTAATAAATTTTGCAACCTGATTCACATAAGAAGGTTCATTTTAAGAGATCGATCGATTAAGTTTACATAGCGTTCTCACCTCTTGCCAATAAAAATCTTGATCAGTCTTTATCTGAAAATAGAAACTGATGGAATCAAGGGCCTATTTAAAATTGCACCTTGCGTATATTTGATAACTTTTTATAAGTGCAACCAAACAGTAAGCCTAGGATTACTTCCTATTATAAAAATGTAGCTGCCACAGCCCGTCGATGGCAATAAAGCGGACAAAACTCCCCTGAGCCAGGGACTCCTTCTTTCTAAGCTCTAAGGGAATCCTGATGGCTGAGTCTAAAGCGTGACGCTCTCCTGCTATTAATCTTCTTACACCTATTAGAGAATGCCTGAAAAGTCCTAATTGAGACGCTTAAACGGTAGAGATATCCCTTGCATCCCCGCGAAGCAGCGCGGATGCGCGAAAGGGATGTGCGATCGCGCATCCGCGCCGCTTCGCGAACGCTAACGCTAGAAAAAAGGGCAACTTTTGACACTTCTGAGAGATCCTATTAGCTTTACTGGCACTATACTGGCGATTTTCTCTTTCTCCTTCTTGTTACTAGAGTAGCGGCGCTCCCATCGCAGCAATTCGTCGGCTCTGTTGCAAGGCAATTACTGAAATGGTATTACACCACCTTGAGAAACCCTGGGAAAGTGCAAGCAAAAACAATCTCCTATAGCAGATAACAGAGGAAAGACTAGAGATTTCCTGAACTTTCCTGGGGTTTCCTGAATTAATTAGGTCTGATGTGTAACAGGGGTTAGCCAAACTGAATGCTCTCGCGTCTTCAGTTTTGCTGTAGCCTGAAAAACACTCAGAACTTCTGAGCTTTCCTGGTTGCGGTCTGCATAAAGGTAAGTGAAACTACTGATAGAAGTAGCAAGTAAGCGTGTTTTAATTTAGAAAATGAATAAAATTAAACGCCCTAGAAGAGTAGTTTTAGGCCAATCAGTAGACGCTTCAAAATTTTAATCAATTTATAACAATTGATTTTCTTTAATTGAATTTTCTAAATGCGCTCTCAATTTTATCAGGGGACTAGAGATGTTTAATCCCACAATGGTGATGATCGATACCTTCGTTGAACGCCTGCGAGCTGCCTATTGCCGCACTTACGGCGGTCTTAAACCAGACTACCCTGATATCATCGTCTGGGCTGGAAACATGGCTCTGGAAAATATTGCTAACAGCGACGCCCTTTATCACAACGTCGAACACACCATCTTTGTCACCTTAGTGGGACAAGCAATTCTGCGGGGCAAACATATCCGCTTTGGGGGAGTGTATTGCGAAGATTGGTTGCACTGTATCATTTCTTTGTTGTGCCATGATATTGGCTACGTGAAAGGAGTTTGCCTGCAAGATAGACCCCGTGAAAGGGTGTATGCCACAGGTATTGACAACTTGCTCATTTCGCTGCCAACTGGATTAACCGATGCCAGCCTTACACCTTATCATGTAGATCGCGGAAAACTGTTTATTGAAGAGCGTTTTGGCGGTCACAAACTGATAGATACAGAAACGATCAAGAAGAATATTGAGTTAACTCGTTTTCCTGTGCCAGCAGATGCAGATCATCAAGATACTAATAACTTTCCAGGCTTAATTCGCGCCGCCGATTTAATTGGTCAACTTAGCGATCCGCGCTACCTGCAAAAAATTAGTGGATTGTTCTACGAATTTGAAGAAACCGGGGTGAATAAAACATTGGGTTACAAAACTCCCGGAGATTTGCGAAGAAACTACCCGAAGTTTTACTGGAATGTCGTTTATCCTTACATCCAGGATGGATTACGCTACTTAGAGCTGACGCAAGAGGGAAAGCAGATATTAGCAAACCTCTATGCCAATATATTTGTGGTAGAACACGAATAGATTTCATGCCCAAAATTAATGCTCAAAGTTTAGCATTGCTGACAATTGAAATTGTGTAGGGGTACTTCTTGTGGATGTCCCTACAAAATTGTCTTCGTTTCTAGGCTACTCTGCTTGTAAGGGAGAGAGGATGCGATCGCATCCTCTCTCCCTTGCCCTTAGCGCCTACCCCTCAACCCAACTGATTCTTGATATATTAATGACTGACACAGCGACCTTGTACTCATAAACTCAAACAAGTCTCCGAACACAAGCATCTACGCACCACTGGTTAGCGACAACGCGGCTGTTGAATGATAAGTAGCAATGCTCAGCCTGCGTCTTGTAACGAGAAGTTAACACGTTTGAGTCGCCCAAAAGTATTCAAAAAGGGTCGCAGTGCGTCAGAATCATCATTGATATGACAGAATTTTGCACCAGTTACTCAGGCTGCGACAAAAAGTAACCATCCTCGAAGGATAAAGCTATGCCCACTGCACAGGCAACCCCCGATACCGATAATCTCGATGCCAAACAGCTCCTGAGAACGCTCGTAGCTGTTAAAAAAGGTGACTTTTCTGTCCGGATGCCGATTGACCAGACTGGCATGGCGGGGAAAATTGCCGATACGCTCAACGACATCATTGAGATGAATCAGAGGATGGCGACTGAGCTAGAACGGATCAGCACGGTTGTTGGGAAAGAAGGAAAAATCGCCCAGCGTGCTTCGATTGGAACGGCAGGGGGTTCCTGGTCAGCAAGTGTAGATTCTGTCAATACCCTAATTACAGATTTAGTTCAACCGACCGCTGAAACCGCTCGCGTGATCCGGGCAGTTGCCAATGGCGACCTATCTCAGAGAATCGCACCGGAGATTGAAGGTAGAGCCTTGCAAGGGGAATTCCTCCAAACCGCACAGGTCGTCAACACGATGGTGGATCAGCTTTCCTCCTTTGCCTCAGAAGTCACGCGGGTTGCCCGTGAAGTAGGCACGGAAGGCAAGCTGGGCGTGCAAGCAGAAGTGAAGGGCGTCGCAGGCACCTGGAAAGATTTGACCGATAACGTCAACTTGATGGCAGGAAATTTGACCGCGCAGGTGCGGAACATCGCCGAAGTGACGACTGCGGTAGCAAATGGCGACCTTTCTAAGAAAATCACCGTCGATGTCAAAGGCGAAATTTTAGAGCTGAAAAACACCGTCAACGTCATGGTGGATCAGCTGAACTCCTTTGCCTCAGAAGTCACGCGGGTTGCCCGCGAAGTGGGTACAGAAGGTAAACTGGGCGGTCAAGCAGAAGTTCGCGGCGTTGCCGGAACCTGGAAGGATCTCACCGATTCGGTGAACTTGATGGCGGGGAACTTGACCGCGCAGGTGCGGAACATTGCAGAAGTAACGACGGCAGTAGCAAATGGCGACCTTTCCAAGAAAATCACGGTTGATGTCAAAGGCGAAATTTTAGATTTGAAGGACACCATCAACGTGATGGTGGATCAGCTGAACTCGTTTGCCTCGGAAGTCACACGGGTGGCGCGTGAGGTGGGTGCAGATGGGAAGTTGGGCGGTCAGGCAGAAGTGAAGGGAGTTGCCGGAACTTGGAAGGATCTCACTGATTCGGTGAACTTCATGGCGGGAAGTTTAACCTCCCAGGTGAGGAACATCGCAGAAGTGACGACGGCGGTGGCAAATGGCGACCTTTCTAAGAAAATTACCGTCGATGTGCGCGGGGAAATTTTAGAACTAAAAAACACCGTCAACACGATGGTGGATCAGCTCAACTCTTTTGCCTCAGAAGTGACGCGGGTAGCGCGTGAGGTGGGGACGGAAGGGAAACTGGGCGTACAAGCAGAAGTTGGTGGAGTTGCCGGAACCTGGAAGGATCTCACCGATTCGGTGAACTTGATGGCGGGGAATCTAACCGCGCAGGTGCGGAACATCGCGGAAGTGACGACGGCGGTAGCAAATGGTGACTTGTCGAAGAAAATTACCGTTGATGTCAAAGGGGAAATTTTTGAGCTGAAAAACACCGTCAACATCATGGTGGATCAGCTTTCTTCCTTCGCTTCGGAAGTAACGCGGGTGGCGCGAGAGGTAGGCGCAGATGGGAAGCTGGGTGGTCAGGCGGAGGTGCGGGGCGTTGCCGGAACTTGGAAGGATCTCACCGATTCGGTGAACTTCATGGCGGGTTCTTTGACCGCACAGGTGCGGAACATCGCGGAAGTGACGACGGCGGTTGCCAATGGCGACCTTTCTAAGAAAATTACCGTCGATGTTAAGGGCGAGATTTTAGAGCTAAAAAACACCGTCAATACGATGGTGGATCAGCTCAATTCTTTTGCCTCAGAAGTGACGCGGGTGGCGCGAGAGGTGGGAACGGAAGGGAAACTGGGCGTGCAAGCAGAAGTGCGAGGCGTTGCCGGAACCTGGAAGGATCTCACCGATTCGGTGAACTCGATGGCGGGGAATCTAACCGCACAGGTGCGGAACATCGCGGAAGTGACGACGGCGGTAGCGAACGGCGACCTTTCTAAGAAAATCACGGTTGATGTCAAAGGCGAAATTTTAGAGCTGAAAAAGACGATCAACACGATGGTGGATCAGCTTTCGTCCTTCGCCTCAGAAGTAACGCGGGTGGCGCGTGAGGTGGGTTCGGAAGGGAAACTCGGCGTACAAGCAGAAGTGCGAGGCGTCGCCGGAACGTGGAAGGATCTCACCGACTCGGTGAACTCGATGGCGGGGAACCTCACCGAACAAGTGCGAAACATTGCGGAAGTGGCAACTGCGATCGCAAATGGCGACTTATCTAAGAAAATTACCGTCCAAGTTAAAGGCGAAATTTTAGAGCTGAAAAACACGATCAATATCATGGTGGATCAGCTTTCTTCCTTTGCCTCAGAAGTCACGCGGGTAGCGCGAGAGGTGGGTTCGGAAGGGAAACTCGGCGTGCAAGCAGATGTACGAGGGGTTGCCGGAACCTGGAAGGATCTCACCGATTCAGTGAACTTCATGGCAGGAAGTTTGACCGCACAGGTGCGAAACATCGCCGCTGTGACGACGGCGGTGGCGAATGGCGACTTATCTAAAAAAATTACCGTCGATGTCAAGGGGGAAATTTTGGAGCTGAAAAACACCGTCAACACGATGGTGGATCAGCTCAACTCCTTCGCCTCGGAGGTGACGCGAGTAGCGCGAGAGGTGGGAACGGAAGGGAAACTCGGCGTACAAGCGGAGGTGCGCGGCGTTGCCGGAACCTGGAAGGATCTCACCGATTCGGTGAACTTCATGGCGGGAAGCTTGACCGCGCAGGTGCGAAACATCGCGGAAGTGACAACGGCGGTGGCGAACGGCGACTTATCTAAGAAAATCACCGTCGATGTTAAAGGCGAGATTTTAGAGCTGAAGAACACGATCAATACGATGGTGGATCAGCTCAACTCCTTTGCTTCGGAGGTAACGCGGGTAGCACGAGAGGTGGGAACGGAAGGCAAATTGGGCGTACAAGCTTATGTCCGAGGGGTTGCCGGAACCTGGAAAGATTTGACCGATAACGTCAACTTGATGGCGGGGAATCTAACCGCACAAGTGCGGAACATCGCCGAAGTGACGAAGGCGGTGGCAAATGGCGACCTTTCTAAGAAAATCACGGTTGATGTCAAAGGTGAGATTTTGGATCTCAAAGACACGATCAACGTGATGGTGGATCAGCTTTCCTCCTTCGCCTCAGAAGTGACGCGGGTGGCGCGAGAGGTAGGAACCGAAGGGAAATTGGGCGGTCAAGCGGAGGTACGCGGCGTTGCCGGAACCTGGAAAGATTTGACCGACAACGTGAACTCAATGGCGGGGAACTTAACCGCGCAAGTGCGAGGCATCGCCAAAGTGGTAACGGCAGTTGCCAATGGGGACTTGAAGCGAAAACTAATGCTGGAGGCGAAGGGAGAAATTGAAACCTTAGCCGATACGATCAACGAGATGATCGACACCCTGGCAACCTTTGCCGATCAAGTTACGACAGTGGCGCGAGAGGTCGGAATTGAAGGGAAGCTGGGGGGACAGGCGAAGGTGCCTGGAGCTGCCGGAACCTGGAGAGCGCTGACCGACAACGTGAACGAACTGGCGGCGAATTTAACCACGCAGGTACGAGCGATCGCAGAAGTCGCGATCGCTGTAACCAGAGGCGACCTCACCCGATCGATTTCCGTCGCCGCACAAGGCGAAGTCGCCATCCTCAAAGACAACATCAACCAGATGATTGCCAACCTGCGGGAAACAACGCAGAAAAATACCGAGCAGGACTGGTTAAAAACCAACCTCGCCAAATTTACCCGGATGCTTCAGGGACAGCGAGATTTGGAAACCGTCTCCAAACTCATTCTCTCGGAACTCGCTCCTCTGGTATCCGCGCAACACGGTGTGTTTTACCTGATGGAAAGTGGCGAGCAACATCAGGCATTCTTGAAACTCCTGAGTACCTATGCCTACCGCGAGCGCAAGCATCTCGCCAATCACTTCCATTTAGGAGAAGGCTTGGTGGGACAATGCGCCCTGGAAAAAGAGCGGATTCTGCTCAGCGAGGTGCCGGACAACTATATCAAGATCAGCTCTGGCTTAGGGGAATCGACTCCGCTGAATGTTGTTGTGTTGCCCGTCCTCTTTGAAGGACAAGTGACCGCAGTGATTGAACTGGCTTCTTTCCGACGATTTAGCGAGATTCACCTCACTTTCTTCGATCAACTCACCGAAAGCATTGCCATCGTTCTGAATACGATCGCCGCTTCGATGCGTACCGAAGAATTGCTCAAGCAATCCACCGCCCTAGCAGAAGAACTCCAAACCCAGCAAAAAGAACTCACAGAAACGAATAAGCGACTGGAACAACAAGCCAAATCACTCCAGGCATCCGAGGAACTGCTCAAGAATCAACAGGAACAGTTGCAGCAAACCAACGAAGAACTGGAAGAGCGATCGCGCTTACTCGCGATGCAAAACCGCGAAGTCGAGCGCAAGAATCGAGAAATCGAACAGGCAAGACAGTCGGTGGAGGAAAAAGCCGAGCAACTGGCGCTCACCTCGAAATACAAGTCGGAATTCTTGGCGAATATGTCCCACGAATTGCGGACGCCGCTAAATAGCTTGTTGATTTTGGCTCGTCTACTTTCTGATAATCCAGAGGGTAACTTGACGCCGAAGCAAGTCGAATACACCCGCACCATTCATTCCGCAGGCACCGATCTGTTGGGACTGATTAACGACATCTTGGATCTGGCAAAAATTGAATCGGGAACGATGTCAGTTGACATCGATCAGATGTTATTTACCGATTTGCGGAGCCAGATGGAGCGAACGTTCCAGCAAGTGGCGCACGACAAAGGACTCGCCTTTACTGTCGAATCCGACGAAAGACTGCCCAAGGGAATGTATACCGACTCGAAACGGTTACAACAAGTCCTGAAGAATCTGCTCTCGAATGCCTTTAAATTTACGGATCAGGGTGCAGTCCGATTACGAGTCGAGCTAGCCACAGGCGGCTGGAGTTCCGAACAGGGGAGTTTAAATCGCGCCCAGACCGTCATTGCTTTTGCCGTCAGCGACACAGGGATTGGGATTGCACCAGATAAGCAGAGAATTATTTTTGAGGCTTTTCAGCAGGCGGATGGAACAACCAGCCGCAAATACGGCGGCACGGGTTTGGGCTTGTCAATCAGTCGAGAAATTGCCCGACTGCTGGGCGGAGAAATTCGTCTGGTGAGCAGTCCGGGACAGGGAAGCACGTTTACCCTCTATTTGCCGCAAGCTTATCAAGATGGGGCAGCAGGAATGAGTCCGGAAGTGCGAAGTATCCTTCCAGGAGCGAGGAGTCCCGTCGCCCCCAGTACCCTCGCACCCAGTATCCCTCAGACCCTTGATGTTCGACCGGCGATTCCATCGGCAACTCTACCAGCAACTCCACCAGCAACTCCACTGGCGACTCCACCGGCGAATCGAAACGACGGCGTTCGTTCCTCCAGTCTCGGAGAGGCAAGTGTCGCCGCGAGTCCCTACCCGCGTTCTGCACACATGGCTGACATTAGCGATGACCGGGACGATATCCAAGCGGGCGATCGCGTGTTGCTAATTGTGGAGGACGATATCAATTTCGCCCGGATCTTGTTAGATATGGCACGACAACAGGGCTTCAAAGGGCTGGTGGCGTTGCGAAGCGATACGGCTCTGGCAATGGTGCGAGAATATCAGCCGGATGCGATTACTCTAGATATCCGGTTGCCGGTGATGGATGGCTGGACGGTGTTAGACCGTTTGAAGCACGACCCAGGCACTCGTCACATCCCCGTGCATATCATCTCCGTCGAAGAAGTCCAGCAGCGCAGCTTGCAACAAGGAGCGATCGCTTATCTACAAAAACCTGTCAGCAGCGAAGCGTTAGCGCAGGCGCTATCTGACATTAAGGGATTTGTCGAGCGCCCCGTGAAGAACTTGCTGGTCGTAGAAGATGATGAAACTCAACGCCACAGCATTGTCGAACTAATCGGCAATAGCGACGTGCAGACGACAGCGGTAGGCACTGGGACAGAGGCACTCGAAGAGCTGAGAACCGGGCACTATGATTGCCTGGTACTGGATTTGGGACTGCCGGATATGACTGGATTTGAGTTGATGGAGCAAATCAAACAGGAGCCTAGCCTGACGACACTCCCGATCATTGTTTATACCGGCAGGGAATTAACCAAACAACAAGAAACCGAACTCAAGCGCATTGCCGAGACGATTATCATCAAAGACGTGCGCTCGCCAGAACGTCTTCTGGATGAAACCGCCTTGTTCCTTCACCGAGTGCAGGCAAATTTACCCCGCCCGAAACAACAAATTCTGGAACAATTGCATCAAACCGATCCGGTTCTGACTGGCAAGAAAGTTTTGATTGTTGATGACGATGTGCGGAATATCTTTGCCCTCACCAGTATGCTGGAACTCCATCAAATGGAAGTGTTGTATGCCGAAAATGGCAGAGATGGCATTGCGAAGTTGCAAGAACGCCCCGACATTGATATTGTCCTGATGGACGTGATGATGCCGGAAATGGACGGTTACGAAACCATGCAAGCCATTCGCCAACTCGATTCATTCGCAACACTACCGATGATCGCTCTCACCGCCAAAGCCATGAAAGGCGATCGCGAAAAGTGTATTGAAGCGGGTGCGTCCGACTACATCACCAAACCTGTGGATACCGAGCAATTGCTCTCCCTGCTTCGCGTCTGGCTCTATCGATAAGGCAAAAGAAAAAAGGCAAAGAAGCAGCAAAAGTTCTTGCTGTTTCTTTGTCTCTGTTTCTTTTACCTTTCTACTTTTTACTTTTTACTGTATGAACACGCCCAAAAATAGCAGCGAACTTGAAGATATTGAAATTCAGTTGCTATTGGAGGGCGTGTATCGTTACTACGGATTTGATTTCCGAAATTATGCTCCCGCTTCACTCAAGCGCCGCATCTGGAATGCGATTCGTGCGGAGCATTTAAGCAGTGTATCCGCGCTTCAGGAAAGAGTCCTCCACGATGCAAACGCGATGGAGCGATTTCTGCTCGGTCTCTCCGTCAACGTGACCGCCATGTTCCGCGATCCGACCTTTTATTTAACATTTAGAAATAAAGTTGTTCCCTTATTGCGAACATATCCATTTATTCGGATCTGGTGTGCAGGTTGTTCAACTGGAGAGGAAGTTTATTCAATCGCAATTTTGTTGCAAGAAGAAGAGCTTTATCACCGTTGCCGCATCTATGCAACCGACATGAATGAGATGGTATTAAGAAAAGCCAAAAGTGGCATTTTTCCCCTCCATTTAATGCAGGAATATACTCAGCATTATCTCAAAGCAGGCGGGATTAAGTCTTTTTCGGAGTATTATACCGCTGCTTATGATAGCGCTATTTTTCGGGCGTCACTCAAAGAAAACATTATTTTTTCTCAACATAATCTAGCGATTGATGGTTCTTTTAATGAATTTAATGTCATCTTATGTCGCAACGTCCTAATCTATTTCAATCCATTTCTTCAGGAACGGGTTCACAATCTTTTGTACGATAGCCTTTGTAGATTTGGGATTTTAGGATTAGGTCGTCAGGAATCCCTGAAAACCACTCTATACGAAAAACACTATGAGGAGTTAGAAAATCATGAAAAGATTTACCGAAAATTGGCTTAATTAAAACTTTATAATTACAAATTACACATAAATGCAAGATTTCCCAAATCAATGGAATAAAAAGGAGGTGAACATTTTTTAGGTCAAGAGTAGTAGGTAATTGGAAATCCTTCACTACCCACCCGTTTTATTGAGTTTTGCCCATCTACTGATTCATGGTGAGTATGACTTTTGATATTGTTGTTGTCGGCACATCATTAGGTGGGTTACAAGCTTTAACCGTAATGCTCGCAGGTCTACCAAATACTTTCCCAGCGGCTGTGGTTGTCGTCCAACACCGTCACAAAGCCTCTGATAACACGCTGAGCTTCTTTCTCCAGCAGTACAGCACTTTGCCGGTGGCGGAAGCGGAAGATAAAGAAGAAATTCTGCCTCGACGGGTATACCTAGCTCCCGCTGATTATCACTTACTGGTGGAACCCCGACAGGCATGGGGACACCGCCAAGGTCGGTACGGAGGCATCGCCACATTAGCACTCTCCACTGAGGCTCCTGTATGCAATGCCCGACCGTCGATTGATGTGCTGTTTGAATCGGCGGCTGATGCTTATGCACAGAGAGTTATCGGGGTGATTTTAACCGGAGCAAGCCAGGATGGTGCGAAAGGCTTGGCAAAAATTAAAGCACGCGGCGGACGGGCTATAGTACAAGAGCCTGCAACAGCAGAAAGCCGGATCATGCCAGAAGCCGCGATCGCATCTGTAACGGTAGACTGGATTGTGCAGCTCCAAGACATTGCCCCTCTTTTAGTCAACCTTTGTCAATCGGCTGTGAGGTGAAAAAATCAGATATGTGACGCCAAAGCCCTAGTAGCTCAACAGCCGAATCTAGACACATCAAATCTTCATCTAAAAACCCTGGATTCTGGTTTCTAAAATTTGTAACTTTGGATAGTGGTATCAATAGCGAAACAGTGGCAGGCTCGACAAAGCCGCTCAAACAAGTCCCGACCTTCCAGAAAATGCAGCCCGAAGAAATAGTTAACGTCCTCCTTGTGGACGATCACCCAGAAAATTTACTGGCTTTGGAGGCGATCCTGGGCAGCCTCGGTCAAAATTTGGTCAGAGCTACATCGGGCGAACAAGCCTTGCGATGTCTGCTTGAGCGGGATTTTGCCGTGATTTTGCTTGATGTCCAGATGCCCGGTCTAGATGGATTTGAGACGGCAAAGCTGATTCGACAACGACAGCGATCGCGCCACACGCCGATTATTTTCCTGACCGCATTTAGCAGCAGCGACTCTCTGGTTTTCAAAGGTTATTCTCTGGGTGCAGTAGATTACCTGCTGAAACCGCTGGAGCCGGAAATATTAACCTCCAAGGTGGGGGTGTTTGTTGACTTGTTCAAGAAAACCGCAGAGGTGAAACGACAAGCGGCACAACTGACTGCTGTTAACTCAGAACTTAAGCAAAGTGAAGAGCGTTTTCGCTCGTTAAGTGCCTGCTCGCCCTTGGGCATTTTTATGACCGATATTGAAGGGCGCTGTACCTACGCAAATCCGCGCTGCCAAGCGATTTGTGGCTTGACGCCTGATGTAGGAACGGGAACTTTAGCCTCGCTCTATGAAGAAGGCTGGTTGCAGTCGGTACATCCAGAAGACCGCGATCGCGTCTATAGACATTGGTCTACTTGCATGAGCATCGGTCAGGAATGCTCTAACGAGTTTCGCTGCCAAACTCCGGAGGAGATTGTGCGTTGGGTTTACCTGCGCTCCTCCCCGATGCTGACCGATACCGGCGAACTTATCGGTCATGTCGGCACCCTAGAAGACATCACCGAGCGCAAAGCCGCAGAGGAAGCCCGCGCTCAGATGATCCGCGAACAGGTGGCACGACAGGAAGCCGAGGCGGCGAACCGGATTAAAGATGAGTTCCTCGCCACCCTCTCTCACGAACTCCGCACTCCCCTCAACTCGATGCTGGGTTGGACTCAACTGCTCCGCAGTCGCAAGTATGATGAAAAGACGACAGCCCGTGCCCTGGAAACGATTGAGCGTAACGCCAAGTTACAGGCGCAACTGATTGAGGATATTCTCGATGTCTCGCGGATTATTCGCGGGAAGCTACGGTTAAATATCTGTCAAGTTAATCTTGTCCCCGTGATTGAGGCGGCGCTGGATGCGGTTCGTCCGGCGGCTGAGGATAAAGGGATTCAATTGGAAAGCGTACTCGATCGCGCCGTGGAACTGGTTCCTGGCGATCCTAACCGCTTGCAGCAAGTTGTTTGGAATCTACTCTCCAATTCGATCAAGTTCACGTCTTCAGGGGGAAAGGTGCAGGTGCGCCTTTTCAAGGATGGCGATCGCGCTCAAATTAGCATCAGCGATACCGGCGTGGGCATCAGCCCAGATTTTCTCCCCTATATTTTCGATCGCTTCCGTCAAGCAGATAGCACCACCACCAGGCGCTATGGTGGCTTGGGACTTGGTTTAGCAATTGTCCACAACTTAGTGGAACTGCAAGGCGGCACGATTGAGGCAAGAAGTGAGGGAGAAGGGAAAGGGTCAACATTTATCGTGAAGCTGCCAGTAGTATCCGATCAGCTCAAGACTTGCGATTTGGAGTCTATCTCCTCAGGTAAAAAAGTCGCGATCGCGTCTCCTCCCTCTCTAGAAACGTTGCAGGTGCTGGTGGTGGATGACGATACAGATACCCGCGATTTTTTGAGGGCGGCGCTAGAACAATACCACGCTCAGGTGACGGCTGTGGCATCGGTTCAGGAAGCGATGCAAGCTCTGGAACACTTAAAACCCGATGTACTGGTGAGCGACATCGGAATGCCGAATGAGGACGGTTATGGCTTGATCCGCAAAGTTAGAGCTTTGGAATCTCAGCGAGGAGAAACGAGCATTCCCGCGATCGCGCTGACTGCTTATGCCAGGGGTGAGGAGCGATCGCAGGCACTCGAAGCAGGTTTCCAGGTACACCTGCCTAAACCCGTTGAGGCAATCAAATTAATTGCTTCTGTGGCAAACTTGGCGGGGCTGAGTACAAAGCTCGCAGACGTGTAGCAATCTCTAAACCAATCGTTCTTTCAATCAGGCGATTTCTATAACGACATTGCTTGCTAGCCGCACGGCTGTAAGCGTTGGTTAGGAGATAGATATCCCGCGATGGGAGCAGGACTATCTGTTCGCGCCGATCGTCTTGTCGAAGAAGTCGAACGTCCGGTACAGCGCCTTGAGCGACGCTTCGCGTGTCTGCTTGTAGGTCGAGCCGATGAAGCTGTGACCCATTCCCATACAAAAAAAGGCATAAAAAAAGGAGAGCCACTTGGGCGACTCTCCCGATCATCAGGGTGCATCTACTAAACAAAATATATCACTTGGGGATGAGGGGTGTCACCCCTTATTTTGTTTTTTTCGTGAAGTTTCCTCGCTTTTATGTGAAGTGAAGACGAAGATAATTGTCAACATAAATCAGGCAAAGGGTTGTGCGGCAAATGTAGCAGATACGTATTTCTGCGAGCGATCGCCTGCACATCCGCTACATTTTCTACCAGCACCCGTTGCCTGGGCTTCAGCCTTGCGGAGTAGGTTTTGACGACTCCGCAAGGCGGTATATTTTGGCTTGTCTAACTAACTGTTCAACTTCTTAGCCATCATTTGGTTCGTGAGTTTCGGGTCAGCTTGACCTCCTGTTTGCTTCATCACCTGCCCCACAAAGAAACCCAACAGCTTAGTTTTACCGCTGCGATACTGTTCCAGCTCTTTGGGATTTGCCGCTAGAACTTCATTGATGATTTTTTCCAGCTCACCCTTGTCAGAGATTTGCTTGACTCCTTTGCTCTCTACCAGTTCTTTCGCAGAACCCCCTTTAGACAGCAACTCTGGCAGAATCTCTTTAGCGATTTTGCCGCTGATAGTTCCGTCTTCAATTAAGGAGATGAGTTCCGCGAGGATCTGGGGTTTGAGGGCAATTTCAGCGATATTCAGTTTAGCGGTGTTGAGATAGGCAGAAATATCACCCATCACCCAGTTAGCCGCTTGCTTGGGATTCGCCTTGGCAGAAACCGCCGCTTCAAAATACTCCGACACCGATCTATCGTCGGTTAGGACGCGGGCATCGTAAGCAGACAAACCCAATTCACTTTCGTAACGATGACGTTTTTGCGCTGGCAGTTCCGGCAGTTCCGACTTCCACTTAGATAATTGCTCAGCGGAGACTTGTATGGGAGTTAGGTCGGGTTCTGGGAAGTAGCGGTAATCGCTAGAGCCTTCCTTCTTCCGCATACTCACTGTGCGTTGGCTACCTTCCTCCCAAAGCCTGGTTTCTTGAATAATTCGCTCGCCGGATTGGATGGCTTCAATTTGCCGGTCGATTTCGTACTCAATCGCCCGTTGGATGGCGTTGAAGGAGTTCATATTTTTGATTTCGACCTTCGTGCCAAACTCCTTCTGACCAACCGGACGCACGGAGATATTCACGTCGCAGCGCAGCGAACCTTCTTGCATATTGCCATCACTGACGCCCAGATAGCGGACAATCCGGCGCAGTTCTTGGGCATATTCAGCAGCTTCAACCCCCGAACGGATATCCGGTTCGGAGACAATTTCTACTAAGGGAATGCCGGTGCGGTTGTAGTCTACTAAAGAATAGGTAGAACCAGAGAGTCTTTCACTACCCGCATGAACCAATTTTCCAGCATCTTCTTCCATGTGCAGACGAGTGATGCCAATCTTTTTGCGGATGGGGTTGCCATCTGCGTCAGTTAGCTCAATCTCCAGCCAACCATGTTCGGCAATGGGCAAATCGTACTGAGAAACTTGATAATTTTTGGGCAGATCGGGATAAAAATATTGCTTACGGTCAAATTTGCTATAAGGAGCGATCGCGCAGTTGAGAGCCAAACCGGCTTTAACCGCGTACTCCAGCACCTTTTGATTCAGCACTGGCAATACTCCAGGCATTCCCATACACACTGGACAGACGTTCTGATTGGGCGTCGCACCAAATTCGGTGGAGCAATTACAGAAAATCTTGGTTTCGGTACTGAGTTGACAGTGAGTTTCCAGACCGATAACGGCTTCGTACTGAGTTTTAACCGGAGCAGCAGTCGTCATGAGCTTACAGAGTGCAGATAATTGCAACACTTCGGCTCTATTTTAGCTTTGTCTTAACCTCTCAGCCCTCAATTAATCAAAAACAACTTCTGGATTCATTTCTGCTGGGGATTTCCAATCGATTCCGTACTCTGCTTTTAAAATCCGTTTCTTCTCCGCCCAGAATCGCTCGGCAAAGGCTGCGTCTCTTGGTTCATTCGCCAGGTTTTCGTCTGCTTTTCGACCGGCGTCTGCAATCAGTTCTTCATATTTTGGAGCAAATTCTTTTAAATCGTGCTTGATTTCCCCTGGATTCTTTCCCAGGTTCAGCCTTATTTGAACTTCCCGAACTAGCTTAGGCAGAACAAAGGCAACATAGCGATCGCGATACTTCTCACCTTGACTGACATCATCTGGCGTTTTTTGGAGTCCTAGTCTCGCCCCGACTCCTAATAAAGTTAGGCTTAATAAAATTCCTAGAATAACCTTTGAGGATTTCATCAACCAACTCTCCTAAATTAGGGAATGCCCAACATCTTAGCATCAGAACTAAAGATGTCTATCCGCTCATTTTCATCTGGATAAAGTAGAGGATGCACGCTTGCGATCGCTCGATTCTAGTCCAGTTTAAATCTTGCAGCGAGAGATTAAAAATTGCGAACTGCCTTAATTCGGCGCTATCGGGATTACTCTCTAGGAATTTAGCTTCCGCTAGATAGTCAGAAGCCGAGTTAACTTCCAAAATGGGTCTATACAAGCGAAATGATTTAACAATATAAATTTTGAAATTATTCCTAATCTAACGATTGCCGATTTTATTTTTAGGAATATAAAATCGCTCGTTGCTTAGCAGGCGACGCCGAGAAAACAAAGGAACAGAAATAGATGAATTCACGACGGATCTAAATCTTTTGACGATTCAGGTTGAAGAAGCGCGATCGCTGAAATTCTCTCTTTTTGCATACGCCTTTTGGCTTGTGAATATGCTAAAAAAAACCAGCCACTCGCGGCGACTGGTCAAGCTTGCTGTGTTGGGAGGAGGAAAACCTGATGCCAAGACGAAAAAGCTATGCAATTATCCCGTAGATAGCCAACCTGCGTCTCGATACACTAAGTCGTCCCTTGTTAAGGAATGTAACACATTTTTTTCAAAAGCTGCAATATTTATTTACAAACAGTCATTTGTGCGTGTGCCAACTTGTGCATTAAATGCCGAACAAGATAATGTAAGTTCCCCAAGCCGCAGCTAAACAGGCAATAATCGTTGACCAGATAGGGTGCCGACTGAGACTGGTAATGCCGCCTTGGGTTCGTAGGGTTTCTAAGTCAATCCAGGGAGTCGCGCCTCGCCGAAACCATCCAGTTGCAGTGACTTGCCGATTTACGAAGTCGCTGGGACGAGTGGACAAGGGTAAAAGATTACCAATAGAACCCAGCCCAGAGCAATAATGTAACTTAACCAAGCCGGTGTCGGTTTGCAAGATTAAATCCTGTCCCAGCCAGTTGCTAATCCCTTGACGCCCCAAGAGTTTTCCTTGCAGACGCAGCGGCTGACTATCGACAGGTAAAGCATCGAGCCGAGTCGATAAATCGGATAGGTTGGGGTTCGTTTGCAGAGTGGAAGCTTTGATATCTGGAAAGAAGGGATTGATCCGCAAAAAGGTGCCAATGCTAAAACCTATCGGTAGACAACCGACGAGGATCGTCCAGTAATCGTCGAGTATCCAAGCTAGTTGCTGGATTCCCAGCCAGCTGCCAATCCACCCCAACAGCCAGAACAAGCACCCCAAGCATAAACCAGACAAAATGCCAAAGAAGGGGGCACCTTGTAACCAAAGTTTTGACTTTTTAGTTTTGAGCGAAGATGCTCGAATTCGCTGTTCGGACATTTGAGTGAAGTCAAGTTCTGTCTCTAGCTTCCAGTGGCGGGCGTAGAGGCATAACAAGTAAAGGCGATCGCCCATTAAAGGATGACTATTGTTGATGACCATCCACTGCCGATGGGGGTTGAGGTAGCCCCATTGCAACAGGGATTCCCAAGGCGTCTGGGCGGGAAAGCTGCCCAAGCTGATGGCTTGCCGATATCCCACTGGCGTCAGTAAATCAAAGCCTTCCAAAAGCCAGCGGGTAGACTGGTGTTTTTGGATATCAGCAGCAATGCCACGGGTAACTTTCAATAAAGCGCGGGAGAAGGCATTTGGGTTGCCAGTGATATCTGCCGCTATGCGATCGCTATAGATAATTCGCAGCCGCGACAGCCACAAACCGATAAAGCAAACTAGCCAAAATAAGCCGTAACTCAAAGCCGAAACAACCACCGCTGGAATCTTTAGCAGGGGGCTTTGTAAGCGGTCTCCCCACTGCGCGACTTGTCGGTACAAGGTGTAAGGAATCTGGGCGATTAGCATGATGAGGGACATCACTGCCAAATTCAATCCCAACGGTAAACAAGCCAGGGCAATCCACCAACAAGTCCAAGCCCAGTCTGAGTTCCTCAACAGGCTAAAAAAGCCTCCAATCAGGAACATTATGGTTGCCATCACCAAACCGACTAGCTTGTTTTGGACAATGTGTCCCAACTCGCTAGCATAAATTGTGGCAATTTCATCGTCTGCCAGTTGATCTAAGAGTCCTTGACTGACCACAATTCGGGCAGTGCGAGGCAGATTTCCATAAGTGAGTGCGACTGGGGCGCTGATGGGTAAGATCCGCAAAGTCGGCACGGGCAAACGGCGCTGTCCGCAATATCGGGGTAGCATCTTGGCGGCTTCTGGGCTGAATTTAGACAGCGCTGACAGCGACAGCGGTTGCATCTTCTCAAATTGCTTGAGGAAGAAGTCTAGTAGCCAGGGAGACAGACACGCTAGCAGCACCAACACGGTCACGATAGGCCAAGTCGGGTCTTCGTAAAAAGCTGGGATAGGCTGCAAAAATGGCAGGTTGATGAGGAAGTTGTTCGTCGTCGTCATCAAGAACTGCACGAAAACGCGAATTACCCAAAAAAGCGCGATCGCAGTCCCTGCTTGAAGCAACCACAGACGTTCTGGTTTCACTGCTGGCATTGCTCGCCATCCTTTGGCGCGTCCTGCTTGACGCCAGCCAATAATACTGGGATTCGATTCTAGAATTTTCTCATCTGTTGGCGTCTCAGATGGCGTTTCAGATGACGTCTCAGAAATGACCCCTGTGTCTGCTGCTGTATCTGGCGCAATCGGTGCTTCTGTCGGGGCGGCTACTTCTGCCTCTAGGTTGCTTTCCGCTTCTTTCCCTTTGCCCTGTACTAAGGGTGAGTTGGAGGGTGTTACCTTTTGTACTGGCTTAGTGCTGTTCGCCCTGACGCTTTTAGAGGCAGGTTGAGCGGCTTTTGCCCCCTGTGCGGGTGAAGTGGCAGGCGTTTGCAAGGGGACAAACCCGGTCGCGTCTAGAGCAGGCGACACGGATGGCTGAGGCTTTTGAGGCGGTTGGTCTAAGGGAATAAATCCGGTGACATCTGACGCAGGCGCAGCCCCTTGTGCGGGTGAAGTGGCAGGTGTTTGTAAGGGGACAAACCCGGTCGCCTCCGACGTTGGTGGAGGGGAAGGCGTTTTTTGAAGTTGAGGATAACGATTGACCAAATTAGCCAAATTCCGCTCTCCCCAGTCCTTCACCTTGGGATATTTGCTTTGACTGAGGGTTTGACAAAGCGCGATCGCTTTCTCGATTTCGCCAGTGCGTTCATAGGCAACCACCAGTCCCATCTGAGCGCGGAGGACTGTCTTTTGACTTAACTCAAACTCGCAAACGCCTTCTAGGTGGGCGATCGCATCTGGATAATTTCCCTGTTTCAGGGCTGCTAGACCAGCTTCCAGAGAGGGATTAGGAACAGAAGCCATAAAAATTCAACAGCACTCGGCTTCCTTCCAAGATACCCTCACTTCAGCGATCGCCTATCATTCAGCCAATTTTGAATTTTCAACCGCAGATGGCTACCCGTTTCAGTTGGATTCACCAATTAAAGTAAAAGCCGCCCAATCTCTGGGGTCGGGGTGGTGTTTCATGGTTGTTAGCATCGCTTGCCGCAATGCTTGGGAGCGATCGGGGTTGAGCTGGAGATTTTTGTAAAACTCGGTCATTAAAGAGGCTGTCGGTGCATCGGGAACCGACCACAAAGAGACAATGACACTGGGGATACCCGCACTAATAAATGAACGTGATAAGCCAATCACGCCATCCCCGGTAATTTTGCCGCGTCCGGTGTCGCAAGCACTCAAAACGACTAATTCTGCATTGAGCTTCAGGTTTAAGATTTCAGAAGCCGTGAGCAAACCCTCATCTGAACCGGATGGAGCCAAAGCGATCGCACTGTTCAATCCCTGGATATCATCAAATATCCCATGTGTTGCCAGATGGATAATTCGGGCAGAAGGCAATGCTTGCGCGATCGCGGCTTTAGTCGCTTGTTTCCCGGTAATCGCCTGAGTCTTGAGCAGTTTAGCAATCTCTTTAGCTTCCTGTTCCGCCCCCGACAAGTTCGATAACTGCTCGGCGGGTTCTCCAGGTTTCAGCACCACCTTAGGCATCGTGGGATTGCCGACTATCAACGCATTCTTGCTAGAAAAAGTCCGTGTATCCCCATTCAAAACCCGTTTTGTGCGCTGATGGGTTAAATCCAGCACTTGAATCGAGGGAGCCGTCAGAATGGTATGTTTTTCTATCAGGTATTTACCAGAAGCATCTTGGAGAGCTGGAAATGGCGCGAGGAACAGCGCATCTTGTGGGATAAAAATCACGCGAGCATTTGGATCAACAGGTAGCTCTTCCGCAATGGGTTCAATCAGCAGTTGATGGAGTTGCTGTAATCGTTTGGTCGGGCTTTCTTCCTCTATCAGTTCCGCTACAATACCGCCACCACGCCCCCTTACCCCTATAGATTCACGGGTGTTAGCAACAAGGTCTTGTAGAGAAAGATTCTGTTTCTGCCACAGGGGTTTGAGGTCAGATGTCCGAAACGTCACTTCACCTGTAGGCTTGATAACCCAAATATAGAGTTCTGATTCTAGTTTTTTTTCTTTCCCTTCAAATTTGAAAATATCGTAAATAACCGAATATTCAACAAGAGTTGCATTTTGTTTCTTGGCAACTTGTTTAATCAGCTCGATATTGGGCGTAGTAATGCTAAATTGCTCTTTCGGGTTAGGAGATAATCGAGAAGCCAGTAATTCCACAAAAGCCCGCGCCCTGCCCCGTTCGGCAATTTCCAGTGCTTCATTAGTTTTGTTCTGAACAATTAAAACTTCTTGTAGTAGGCGGTAAGTACGAGCTTGCCTTTCAAAGATTGACACTTTATTAGAATCATCTAATTTAATTCGCAGATTCTCCCAAATCTCAACTGCCTTGCGTAGGAGTTGTTCGGCTTCTGCAAAATTACCAGCTTGACGAAGAGCATTAGCTAGATTATTTAAAGCATTAGCCTCGCCTTCTTTATCTTCCTGTTGCCGTGCTTTTTCTAAACTTGAGGAGTGTAAAGCGATCGCCTTTGCCGTGTCGCCAAGATTTAAGTAAGTATTTCCCAAACCTGTCAGGGCTTCAATTGGGTTAAATTCTTCTACTTCTTTATAATATTGAAGAGCTTTGTTATAGTCACCCAAAAACTGATAAATTCTTGCCAAATAGACTTTAGCTTCTGCCACGCCAGAACTGTTTTTCTCTGCTTGGTCGATGGCTAATGCTTGCAAATAATCCTTAATTGCCTCGTCAGATCTACCTTGGGAGTTGTAAGCATTGCCTCTACCTCTGATAACTTCTGCTTTGCTTTGTTGGTCTTGGTTCTGCTCTAAGATTTTTAAGGCATCGTTGTAATACTGAATTGCTTTGTTATAGTCAGCTAAGGAATTATAAACACTGCCCAGATTTGAGAGATTTTTAACCTGGATTTTGAGGTAATTAAATTCTTTAGCGATTTCCGATGCCTGGGAGTAGGATGGGATCGCATTGGTATAGTCACTCAGGCAATAATAAGCATTGCCCAATTTTTCCAGCATTAAACTTTCATTTTCGTGGTCTGCGATTTCCCGATAGATTTTTAATGCTGTTTGCCAAGGCTGAAACGCTGCTGAACAATTGGGGGCGTAGAATTCTAAGTCTCGCAGTCTATCTGCTTCTAATTGTGGAGTCGTAGCAATTTTTAATAGCGGCTCCAAAATGGCAATTTGCTTGCCAGACAAGTTCCATATACGGGCAGTACCATCATCGGATGCGGTAACAATAGACCTCCTGCATGAATCAGGAGGCATGTGCCAGTTCGTAGTTCAGCAAGCCAGCAATTAGGTTTAAGCGCAAACCAAATCTCTGCCTGCGATTGCGATAACGTCCTGAAAA
>NZ_JAMPKB010000043.1:0-51453 GCF_039961925.1 Trichocoleus sp. DQ-U1
TTTTCGGGACGCTATCGCAATCGTAGAAAGCGGTTTGGCTTACGCTTCAACTTGATTGCGGGACTGTTGAACTACGAACTGGCACATACTCACTGATTCATGCAGGAGGTCTATTGCACCGCCTGTGGAATGCAGCTGATTTTAGATGGTCGGTATCTATCGGCAAAGCTGTTAGGACGAGGGGGATTTGGTGCAGCGTTTTTGGCACGCGATCGCCGCACGCCTGGAATGCGCCGATGCGTCGTCAAACAGTTTCAGCCAGTGGGAGATTTAACGCCGGATCAGCTACAAATTGCCCAAAATCTATTTGCACGGGAAGGAGAAGTTTTAGAAGAACTCGGCAGCCATCCTCAAATTCCCGACTTGTTTGCTTTCTTTGATATCACAGTCCCCAGCATTCAACCGGGAAAACAGGACAAGTTTTTCTATCTGGTGCAGGAATTCATCGATGGGCATAATTTGGAAGAGGAACTGGCGCAGAAGGGGCAGTTCTCCCCAGACGAGGTGTTATTCGTGCTGCGGGAAATCCTGCCGGTGCTAAAGTTTGTTCACGATAGCAGCTCCATCCATCGAGATATCAAGCTTTCCAACATTATGCGCCATCGCAACGGTCGGCTTTATCTCTTAGATTTTGGTGCTGTTAAGCAGGTGACGAAGGCAACGCCTGGTGGATCGTCAACCGGAATTTATTCAATGGGATTTGCACCACCAGAGCAAATGGCTGGGGGTCAAGTGTATCCTTCAACAGATTTGTATGCCTTGGCGGTGACTTGCATTATCCTACTCACGGGCAAGCAGCCAACCGAGTTATTTGATGTCTATACAAACCAGTGGAATTGGAGACCTCATGCGGGTGCGATCGCGAGCGCTTCGGTAGCCAGTGAGTGGAATCGCTTCGCCGATATTTTAGACCAGATGCTCTTGAGTGCGCCGAATCAACGGTTTCAGTCTGCGGATGAAGTGCTGCACGCCCTGACTTCATCACCGTCCCCTGCGCCTCCGGCACCACCGACTCAGATGCCTACCCGCGTCGCCGCTCCAGCCGCCCCTGCCGCGCCTCCAACTCCAGCCCCGACCCCTCAGCCACCCGCCCCCATTTCTCAACCCGCCTCTCGACCGAGATTTTCTCTACTGGAGGTTTTAGGAGGGGCAGCTTTTACAGGGTTTGAAGGCGGATTATTATTTATTGCTTTGGGCAGTTTGCTGCCATCCCCAGGGCTGAGCGTTGGATTGTTGGGGATGATGATTGGGGGTCTGTTGTTTGCTCAATACCGACGCTTCATTGAAAAATTGGATTTATTCATTATTGCAGGAATAACCCTGGCGATTATGCTGTTTTTTCCTGTTTTGCGAAACGGGTTTCTCCTGGAGATAGTCGTTTTTGTGGCTATGTTGGCTGGAGCAGGCGCGATCGCAGTGACTGCTCTATTTCGCCTAATTTATAAATTACTTGCTAATTTTCTCTAAGCTAATCGTGAGCTTCCTGAGTAACCATCATGTCCCAAAAAAACGAAACCACGGTTCTCGTCTTAGCCCTCCTGCTCACTGCTGCTTTATTAGGCGCTGGCTTTTGGTGGTTTACCAAGCGCTCTGGTGTTGACCTCGGTCGTTTAAACCAAACCACCAATCCTAGCGATTCTGCTGCCAACGATCGAGAAAATCAGCCCAATCGCTCAACACCCTCCACGGGTGAAAGCTTTCCCCAAGTGCAGAACGTTCCTACTGGGCTATTTAGCTACGGTGGCAGCACCTCTTGGGCACCGATTCGACTCGCAGTAGACTCGCGGATGCAAGCGGCGCGACCTGAGTTTCGGCTGCGCTATGTTGAGCCAAATACCGGCCCTGCTAGCTCTGGCGCTGGCATCAGAATGTTACTAGACGGGAAAATAGACTTCGCCCAATCCTCCCGACCGATTCTGACGAGCGAGTATAACCAGGCACAGCAGCGAGGGTTCGGGCTTAAAGAGATTGCGATCGCAATTGATGGATTGGCAGTCGCGGTTAACCCAAACCTGAATATCCCAGGTTTGACCTTAGATCAGTTGAAATCTATCTACACGGGCAAGATTACTAATTGGCAAGAATTAGGCGGCCCGGATATCCCAATTAAACCCTATTCTCGTTCCCCAAATGCTGGAGGAACGGTGGAACTATTTGTGGAAGAAGTTTTGAACGGTCAACCTTTTAGTGCCAATGTTGAATTTGTCTCTACCACGACTCAAGCACTGCAAAAACTTGGTGGTAGCCCTGGAGGAATTTACTTTGCTTCTGCGCCTGAAGTGGTTCCACAATGTAGTATCAAGCCTTTGCCAGTTGGGCGGAGAGCGGGCGAATTTGTAACGCCTTACCAAGAGCCTTTTGTGCCGCTGCAAACGTGCCCTAGTCAACGCAATCAGCTGAATATTCAGGCTTTTCAAACGGGTCAATATCCCCTGACTCGGAAGCTATTTGTGATTATTAAACAGAATGGTCAGAGAGAACAGCAAGCGGGTGAAGCTTATGCAAATTTGTTGCAGATAGAACAAGGACAGCAACTGATTTCTGAGCCTGGATTTGTTAGGCTCCGCTAATTACTCTCGTTTAAAACGTGATTTAAACTAAATATTTCAACGCGAAAAAGAATTTAATTAGACTTATCAATAAGCCCTATTTCTTCCTGCTTAACCATCCATGTCCCATAAAAATGAAACAACGGTTCTTGTTCTGTCCCTATTGATTACAGCAGGTCTGTTGGGGGCTGGTTATTGGTGGTTTAAGAGCAATTCCAGTCCCCCAATTGCTCCGGGAAACCCTGATTCGGTGAAATCAAGTCCAGTTCCTATCGCACCAGGTTCTATCAGCACTCGAATTAGTATAGGGGAAAAATCTTTAGCAACGGCGAATGCTAACTCCGAGAAACAAGCAGGAGTGCAAGCATTTGCAAGCGGGGATTTTGCTAGCGCGATCGCTAACTTTCAATCATCCCTCCAAGCGAATCGCAACGATCCAGAAACTTTAATTTATCTCAATAATGCCCGGATCGGCAAGCAAATCAGCTACACCATTGCCGTCTCCGTGCCAATTGGCACGGATGTAAATGGAGCTTTAGAAATGTTGCGGGGCGTCGCTCAAGCTCAAACTGAAATTAATCAAGCTGGGGGAATTAAAGGAATTCCGGTAAAAGTAGCGATCGCGAATGACGATAATAATCCAGAAATTGCCAAACAAATTGCTAGCGCCTTGGTCAATAATCCAGAAGTGTTGGGTGTTATCGGCCCTTATTCGAGCGATGTCACTTTGGCGGCAGGAACTACTTATAACGATGGCAAATTAGTCGTCATTTCCCCGACCAGCACCTCAATTAAACTTTCCGGTTTTAGCCGCTATGTTTTTCGGACAGTTCCTAGTGACTACGTAGCAGCCAGGGCATTATCTGACTATATGCTCAACAAATTGCAACGGAAAAATGCAGCTGTTTTCTTTAATTCCCGGAGTGCTTATAGCCAATCGCTGAAATCGGAATTTGTCGCTGCTGTATCTTTAGGAGGCGGACAAGTATCGAATGAGTTTGACTTATCCGAACCGGGTTTTAGTGCTGCTAGAAGTATCGATCTAGCGATCGCTCAAGGTGCCCAGGTGCTAATGTTAGCAGCAAATACAGATACTTTAGACAAAGCCCTGCAAGTCGTGCAGCTAAATCGCAAACGATTAAAGCTCTTGGGGGGAGATGATGTTTACACACCCAAGACTTTGGAAGTGGGCGGTGAGGCAGCAGTTGAGATGGTGCTGGCAGTGCCTTGGCATATCAATGGCGATCCGACTTCTAACTTTCCCCGCCAATCCCGACAACTATGGGGTGGCGATGTCAGTTGGCGTACCGCTTTGTCTTATGACGCTACCCAGGCTTTGATTGCAGCCTTGCAGCGCAATCCCACCCGAACCGGAGTCCAAAAATCCCTGATTGCATCGGATTTTTCGTCTACTGGGGCATCGGGCATCATCCGGTTTTTACCGTCAGGCGATCGCAATGCTGCCGTCATTCTCGTCCGCATTCAACCGGGTACCATCTCCGGTACCGGCTACGATTTTGTACCCCTTCGTCCTTAATGAGCTGCTAGCCATGAAAGAGCAATCGTCAGGACAACAAACTGATGGCAATCGGCTCAAAAAGCTAATTATTGTTAACACTCAAAGCAGACGCAGGTAAACAGAGCAAATTATCCCCTTGAGTTCTGATTAATCCTTTTTGACGTAACTTACCCATTAAGCGAGTCACAGTGACACGGGTAGAACCGATGGCACTGCCAATTTGGGCATGAGTCAGGGGAAATGGCAGACAGTAACCGCTATCTTGGGGTTCGCCAAATTCTTCGATTAACAGTGTCAGAAATCCCAACAGCCGATCGATTGTCCGTCGCTGTCCTAGGGTACTCAGCCACAGTAGCTTGCGCTGGTGCTGATACCGGAACGCATCAAATACTTCGCGACGGAAGTGAGGCCAGTTGTCCAGGTCATGCCAGTACATCCAAACTACAGAAGTTTGATCGACGTGGGCATAAGCCTGAAGGGTAAACGGTGACTGGGCAACAATTTCAAACGGTTGTCCTGCACCCACAAAGCCTAAAAAAGCTTCTTCTGGACTCAAACGCAGAACTTTAGCCGCGGAAGAACTGGTGTTAGCGCTAACTTGAGCCGTACCGACTAAGCGGACGGCACCCCGTTGGACTAAATACAAAAGTCCTGGTCTAGCTGGAATTCGCTCATCTTTACTGAAAGTCCGATAACGGTAGTGTTCCTGCGCCCAGTCTAGAATCCGTTGCCAGGTTAAAAACGGTCGTGATACCTCTGATGTGGAGGATGGTGATTGCATAAGTGGCAAGCGATGATATTTTATAAATTTTACCAAGCTTACAAGGTAGCAAAAAATACTTCCTCACGCGCCTGCTTGAGTTAGATATTATTCTGGGAAAGTTCTAACCTTAGGTAGAGGTCATAAAACTAGACTAGATAAGCGAAATACGCCTTTCAAAGGGAGTGAGTGTGAAGGTGAATTTACCGGCTGTTCATTACCCATCGCTGAAGCAACAGATGCTTATTCAGCTACAAGCAGCTATCGGTTTGTACAGAGAAAGATACCTTCTCGACAAGGACGCGATCGCTTCACATCCGCCAGAGGAAAATACGCCGTTGGCTGAGTTGATGAGCGGCGCTGAAATCCCTCTCCAGCGATTTCAGGAGGGTAAAGGCATCCGATACAGGTCGAGTGTCGCCCTCAAATTTGCAGCTCTCTGGCACCTGCCAGCATTGGAAATTGCAACTGAGCTAGCTGCCTATCTCTGTACTAGCGTCGATGACGCTCAGGGAAAGGTGGGTTTACAAAATTTGACAATTCAAGTGATTCCTCCCGGTTTCATTGATTTCCAACTCACCGATACGGAAATAGCCCGTTGGTTGCAGCTTTTGGTAGTAGGGGTGAGTCAAAGCCAGGGAGTTCCCAATTACCTATTACCAATTCCCGATTACCGGGTACCGATGACTTACCCCCAACCCCTATCAAGTCTTTCAAAAGTACAGTACATCCATGCCCGTTGCTGCTCTTTGCTGCGCTTAGGGCACCGGGAGAAGATAATCCAGCTCAATGACTCGCCTGCACTGATGCTAGTCTACCCAGAGCCAATTCCTTGGCTGACTGCGGACGGGCAACTCCAGTTGATTCATCCAGCAGAACGCCACTTGATCGCCCAGTTGTTCGGGTTGCTAGATGAACTGGGGGGCATGAATCAACTGAAGTGGGGAAAACGGGCGTTTGATGCGACTCAGGCTTTTGAAACCTTTGAGCGTGAATGTCGCATTTTTGGCGAAGTCAAGACTCAGATGCCTCATCTGGCGCAGGCAAGATTGGGGTTAGTGGGAGTAACTCGTGCAATTTTGAAATCCCTGTTGCAAGACAGGCTGGGCATCTTGGCACCCATCGAACTTTAGTCGTACCACCGCCTACCCCTAGTTAGAAAATTTTGTAAAAAGCACTAGACAAATGGAATGATATGCAATACTATTGCTCTTGTGTGAGGAGCGAACCAGTGAGGGGACCGAGACGAAACACGGCCAGTCGTCGGTCCTCTTTCTGATCTAAAGGGTTTTAAAGTAGAAACATTTCAATGGCAGCGGCGGCACCATCTTTCTCTACACTAGGAGCCACCCACTGAGCGATCGCTTGAACCTCTGCGGGTGCATCCCCCATCGCAACACCAATCCCAGCGTATTCAAGCATCTCCAAATCATTAAAGTTATCGCCAATCGCCATGACATTAGCGGCGTCTAGCCCTAATATCTCTTCGGCTAAGTAACGCACTGCTGTTCCTTTATTCACACTAGGGTGAGTCGCTTCAAAGAAAGTCGCGACAGAGGTGGTCAGGTAAAGTTCGGCTAGGGTGTAACGTTTTCGTAACGTTCCGAGCAAATTTTCAATCACGGTTGTATCGTCACAGAGCGCCAAAACTTTCGTCGGTTCAGCGATCGAGAGGGTATTCCGCAGGTCGCCAACAACGATAGGCTGGATGCCGGAGCGTTCTGAGTAAGCTTTGGTTGCCGATGTCAGTTCTCTGACATACAACTGGTCGTTGATGTAGAAGTGGACGGAAAGTAGCGATCGCAATTCCGGTTCCTCAAAGTGTTCCAACAGTTGCAATACCATTGGCTCAGAAACAGGCGAGTGACGCAGAACTTTCTGGCTGATGGGGTCTTGAATCCAAGCACCTTGATAAGCCATCACAGGCAATGTGGAGCCAACATGTTGATGGAAGCGCAAAGCAGAACGATACATCCGACCTGTCGCGATCGCAACGTGAATACCCTTTGCTTGAACGGCACGAATTGCCCGAAGTACAGGTTCTCTGATAGTGTTGGATACACCGGCAATCGTGCCATCAATGTCTAAAACTAATAATCGAATCGCCTTGGCATCTAAACCGGGAGAGTTGACCTCAACTACCTGGTTAGAAAAAGAAGGGTTTGACATGAGTTGTTCGTTGTTCGTTGTTCGTTGCTAGAGTAACCAAACTTCTAAACACTAACAACCAAAAACTAATAACTCCTTAAAAGGCTATGACCGAGGCAAAGAATCGCTATCGCGCCAGTCGTCGGGTTTTATTTGCGACGCTTTGGCTCACCTTGTTCGTTTTATCCGTTAAAGTTTCAGCAGGTTGGACAACGCGATCGCTCAGTCTGCTAGCGGAGTCGCTGCACACCCTGATTACCAGCTTCAGTATCCTGTTGAGTTTGCTCGTCACTGCCGCACCCGACCGTCTAGCAGGGCGCGAAGTGCATGGTCATAGCAAACTGGAGAGCGTGGCAACGCTTCTGCTCGTGGCTTTTTTGGGCTTTGCTTGCTTAAATTTACTGGGAATGTCCGCCCAGCAGCTAGTCGCTGCGACCAAGGTTGTCGATCTCCCGTATCCCACCGCAGTGAGTCTACCCCTAATTCAATTGCTGGGAGTGGTTGTCTCCACAACCTTAGTCCTCGCCCTCATCGGCGTGTACCAAGCCAGAGTTTTAAATAGCCCTGCTGTGCGGTTTAATTCCATTCAGTTGTTTAAGGATGTGGGGCTAACCCTCTTGGTAGTAGCAGGCTTGGTAGGCGTGATGTGGGGAATTTTCTGGCTCGACGTAATGCTGGCAGTTTTTTTGGTTCTTCTAGCCGTGAGAAGTTGTTGGTACGTGGTGAATTGGCAGTTACCGCTAATGGTGCAGCAGACTGCGATCGCTCCCGAAGTTTTGGCGCAAATTGCCCGTCAGGTTGGCGGTGTCACCCACTGTTACCAGATTGAGTCGCGAGGAATTGTCGGGCGTTTGGTGTTAGTGCAGATGCATCTAATTCTGCATCCAGAGTTTATGGGAATTGCTTCTCTGATTGCCGAGCGCATTGAGTTGGCGATTCGAGAGCGCTATGGTCCCATTCAAGCCATTTTCTATATTGATGACGATGTTCGAGAGCTGGAAAACTACAGTTCCGCTAATCCAACTTTAGAAGTGAACGGAATTCGTTATCGACGAGATGAGACACACAGCCAAAATTAACTTTGAGCGACGCTTCTGGCGAGCGGAGTAGAACTTCATCCCAATTCCGGCTTGTTGACGCTTCACTTTCAATTTGTCTTTTGTCCCCCAATTGAGCGGGGGGCTATTAACGCCGCAGAACTTTTCTTGCCTGAGTATCTTTCCTAAGTATCAGATAAGCAGATGCGAATCCAGCACTTTCAACCTAGCTGTCTTTATGTGTTTCTGATACCGAACTCACGTTAATTCCCAATTTCCCGATTTCATTAGTAATTTTTCATCGCCCGTTCCATATCGCGCTTATCATCGCGCCGCTTGACGTCTTCGCGCTTGTCGTGCAGCTTTTTACCCTTGCCAAGACCCAAACTAATTTTAATCCAACCCCCCTTCAAATACATCTTCAGAGGGATTAACGTTAAACCTTGCTGTTCCACCTTGCCAATCAGCTTGCGGATTTCCTGGCGGTGCAGCAGCAATTTGCGAGTGCGACGAGGGTCGTGGTTGAAAAATGCGCCGATGCCCTTGTAGGGCGAAATGTGGACGTTCAGCAGCCATATCTCACCATTGCGAATCAGGGCATAGCCATCTCGTAGATTGGCCTGACCCAGACGAATCGATTTAACCTCGGTGCCAGTTAACTCTATTCCCGCCTCATAGGTTTCCAAAATTTCATAGAGGAAACGGGCTTGCCGGTTATCGCTAAGAATTTTTATCCCTTCGTTCTTTTGACTCATTGCAGCCCATCAGTGGAAAACCTTCCCTTAACGTAGCCTTAAAACAGAACCTGTTGCAATAGACTCCAGAGGGAGCAGGGGGGAAGATCAATGGCCTACTGCCTGAATTAGGGAATGAGTCTTAGCGTAACTTCTTGGAGGCGGCTACCAGGGTTCATATCTCGATACGTTGCACCGACTTTCCGACTTCTAGCATCTTGGCGTTCTGCTGAAATCTGGGAAGCAGATTGAGCTGCTGCTTTTTGAGCTTCCGCCTTTTTTTCGGCTTCAGCTTGGAGGTGCTGCTTTTCGGTATATTCTGCACTCTTGGCTAAAGCTCTGGCGTAGGTAGGGGTGTCTTGGGGAATCTGTTGCAGATAATTTAACGCACCCGCAAAGTCTGTTCTGAATGCTCGTTCGTAGGCTTGTTGTAACAGATAATCAGCTTTGATATGTTGCTTTTGGGTATATTCAGCAATCTTTGTCTGAACTTTTGCCCCAGCAGGCGTTTGTTGGGGAATGAGTTTGAGATAGTTTAGGGCGCTGGTAAAGTCTTTTTCTGCCGCTCGCTCGTAGGCTTTTTTTAATAATTGTTGAGATTCTGCTTCAATTTTGGGTTGAGTTTTCTGAACAAGTGGCGCTATTTTTTCTTGCCAGTAGGAAATTTTAGGAATCTTACGAGCTGCTTCTAGCACATCTAACCACCGGCTTTCTTTAAATGCTTGTTCGGCGGATTGAAATTGAGCAGCAGCGGTATGCCATTCTTGGCTCCACTCGCGTGCGGTGGCTTGAGCTTCTGGATAGATAGAACTTTCTGAGGGAATAGATTGTGCTAGCGCGATCGCGCCTTGAACATCTCCTGTCTGATATTTGTCCTTCGCGGTAACTAAAATGTTTGATGAAGACTCTGACGGAAAAGCATTCAGCAGAGAATAAAGCCCGCCTGTTATCACTAAACTATTCGCCGCAATCCCGATTCCAAGCCCAGTCAGTATTGGAGAATGTTGAGGTTTGTAAGAGCGAGTATTTCTCTCGCCTTTCCTTAATTTTTGACTTGGAATTTCTTTAATTGTGGCTTTGTGAGTTTCTTTTTTTTGACGATTAAGGACTGCCTTCTGTACGGGTGGCTGGTTGGTTGTCTCTACTGCTGGCTTCTGGCTTCCGTCTAACGACTGGAGAGCTTGCAGTACCTCCGAAGCTGACTGGTAGCGGCTTTTGAAGTGGTAGCGTACCATCTTGTTCAGGACAGAAACTAAGCGATCGCTCAAGACACTCATTGACCGACTGCTGATAAAAAGGTGCTGCCAGATCAGCTCACCCGTCTCAGGATCTTCTTTTAATTGTGCCGGTTCCACGCCAGTTAAAGCTTGGATGGCAATTACTCCCAAAGCATAGATGTCGCTATTGCGGCGGGGATGTCCGATGAGTTGCTCTGAGGGAATGTAACCTAAGCTACCAACCGCTAAAGTCGTTTTACTCTGTGCTAAATCGGAACCTGAATGCTGTGGCTGCGCTACACCAAAATCTACTAGAAATAACTTGCCATCCTCGGCGCGTCTGACTAAATTGTTCGGTTTCAGGTCGCCATGAATAATGCCGTGGCTGTGAACAAATGCCAGAATACGCAGGGCTTCTTGCAGCATTTCAATCACTTGAGTTTCCGTCCAGCGTTTGACGCAGCCTTTGCTTATTGGCAGTTCCGCACTCAGCTGATGTCCCTGAATAAATTCTTGTACCAAATAGAATTCCTGGTTTTCTTCAAAGGAGTCTAACAACTGAGGAATTCGATTATGGGTGCCAAGTTTTGTCAATATTTCTGTTTCGTTGACGAACCGACGCCTTGCACTTTCCAAACTGTTGGGGTCTGAACTTGCAAGACTAAAGTGCTTGACAACGTATTTTGGCTTGCCTACTTGGTGAATGTCTTCGGCAATATAGGTCTGTCCAAAAACTCCAGATACCAGGAGTTGGACAATTTGGTAACGCCCTTTTAGTAGTTTCCCGATCATGGAGTAAATTGCCAGCTTTTTATCTAGTGAATTTTAAAAACACATCTAGATAATTTTTTCAGCAACTCACATCTATTTCCGGAAGCCAGTGACACGTACTGTACAGCTAAGCGCAAATCAATGTAAAATCGCGCCCGGATACCAGAAACTCAGTTTCTCGACCACAGAGCTATTTACAGTTTTGTTGTGCCTATACGCTCAGCATGAGCGTCGCTACACCGTTTAGAAGCCTACAGTAAAGGAGCGCATTTCTCAACTTGCGCCCCTGTTGTGGGTCAAAAAAATCAAGTCTATTGCTGTGTCAAAAATGTTTTGACAGTCTGTAGAGGCTTTCGGGTCGGAAAGCCCCTACTTTTCAGATAAACATTGACAGACTAATCTCCAGACACCGATTTACCGTTCGCTCACTGTAATGGTGGCGTGGGTGGTGTGACTGGTGTAATCGACGGGATTGCCGGTGTTACGCCTGGTGTGACCGGCGGTATTACGGGTATCACGGGCGGAACCCCTGGTAGAGCAGGCGGTGTTATGCCTGGTGTGGTTGGTGTTGCTACGCCTGGTGTGGTTGGTGTGGTGACGCCTGGTGTGGTTGGTGTGGCTACACCTGGTATAGTCGGCGTGGTTACGCCTGGTGCGGTCGGCGGTGTCGGTGTGGTGACGCCTGGTGTGGCTGGTGTGGTTACACCTGGTGTAGTCGGTGTGGTTACACCTGGTGTAGTCGGTGTGGTGACGCCTGGTGTAGTCGGTGTGGTGACGCCTGGTGCGGTCGGCGGTGTCGGTGTGGTGACGCCTGGTGTGGTCGGTGTAGTGACGCCTGGTGTAGTCGGTGTAGTGACGCCTGGTGTAGTCGGTGTGGTGACGCCTGGTGTGGTCGATGTGCCTGGGGCGTTAGATTGGGCAAGACCTGAGGTAGAGATAGCGACGGGCGCTGAAAAGGCTAGAAGAGTAGCAAAGACAAACTTTCTTATCATTTGGGTAGATGCCTATGGTTAAGTTTTATCAAAAGAGCCTGGTTGCATATTGACAAAAGTATGTTTCAGATCACCAGCAATCCCCTTGCTATGGGTAGAGTCAATCGCCTACCCTAAGAAAGACGTTTGAGCTGAGAGCGATCGCACTTTGGGGGGGTTGACTGGAAGCTGCGGTGTTTCCAGCGAAGCGATCGCATCAAATCACCTGATGGATTGTTTTCACCTATGTAGGTGGAGTTAGACAAGTTCTTCTGTGCCAAAATCGATTTCAACGATTGCGCGATTTTTCTGCAAAGACGCTTTCCTAACGCTATCTGCCACGAAACTCCATGAACTTAGTTATCGGACAAACACTGGGAGGACATTACCAAATCATTAACTCCTTGGGAGGAGGAGGGTTTGGTCAAACTTATCTTGCCCAAGATATGTATCTTCCTGGCACCCCTCGATGCGTTGTTAAGCTACTCAAGCCTCAAGCAACCGATCCCCAGACTTTGCAAACTGCGAGACGCCTTTTCGAGACGGAAGCAAAAGTTCTGCACCAGTTAGGGAATCACGATCGGATTCCTCGACTTTTTGCTTACTTCGAGGAAAATCAAGAGTTTTATCTGGTTCAGGAATTCATTGAAGGTGGCGACCTTAGCCAGGAACTCCCCACAGGCGGTAGCAGTGGAGCCACCCCGCCGCTCTCTGAAGATGAAGTAATTTCTCTGTTACAAGAGATTCTGGAAATATTAGAATTTGTCCATCAACAAAATGTTATCCACCGCGATATCAACCCTCGAAATTTAATCAGACGTAAGGAAGATAACAAGTTAGTTTTAATTGATTTTGGTGCAGTTAAGCGAATTAGCACTCAAATAATTAAGGGAGAAAAAACTAGCTTTACGGTTGCCATTGGTACTCCAGGCTACTTACCAAGCGAACAAGCGAACGGAAACCCCAAGTTAAGCAGTGATATCTATGCGGTAGGCATGATAGGAATTCAAGCTCTCACCGGCTTATTTCCTAACGAATTACCAGAAGATTCCAATACGGGTGAAATCATTTGGCGTAACCATTCATCAGTCAGCACCACTCTGGCAAATGTTTTAGATAAAATGGTGCGTTATGATTTTCGGCAGCGTTACCAATCTGCTGCTGAAGCGTTGCAAGCTCTCAAAGCTTTGAAGATACCGACAGGTGTCACAATGATGGTTGCACCCTCTGTAAAATCACCCGTTCGTCCGACAAGTCAGAAAAAAAGCAAAAAATCGCGGTCCCTTCCTTGGAAAATTTTAATCTCAACGATTGTCCTAGGATTGGGAACGGGCGCAACTATTTTTACGGTTAATATTATTAACTCTTCTAATGCAACTGACTTGTATAACCGAGGCAAAACCTTTTCAGAATTAAATCGCAATGAGGAAGCGCTGAATGCTTATGACAAAGCTCTTAAAATTAGACCGGAATACCTAGAAGCGTGGAATGGTCGCGGTCAAATTCTATTCAATCTGAATAAATATAAAGAGGCGATTGAAGCTTACGACAAAGCCATTCAGATTAGCCCAGAATCCTTTGAAGCTTGGGCGGGTCGCGGCTATGTGCTGGATAAATTGGAGCAATACAAAGAGGCAATTGATTCTTTCGAGAAAGCTTTAACTATTAATCCCAATTCGCCAGAAGTTTGGAATGGTCGCGGCGAAGCAATGACGAATTTACAGCAATATCAAGAAGCAATTGAATCTTTTGATAAGGCGGTGCAATTTAAGCCAGACTACTATCAAGCTTGGTACAGTAGGGGCTGGACGTTGCATAATTTGCAAAAATATGAGGAAGCGATCGCGTCTTATGACAAAGCTGTAGAATCCAAATCCGACTACTCCCAAGCTTGGTACAATCGAGGTAACTCGCTAATGAGCTTACAACGTTATCAAGACGCGATTGAATCTTATGACAAGGCGGTAAGATTTCAACCGAATCACTTCAAAGCTTGGTATAGCCGGGGGAATGCGTTAGTGAATTTGCAGCAATATAAAGATGCAATTGACTCGTATACCCAAGTTACTAAAATTCAGCCAAATTACTCTAAAGGCTGGTACGGGATTGGTTGGTCGCTGCATCAATTACAACGATACGAAGAAGCGATCGCTTCCTATAACCAAGCGTTAAAATTTAATCGAGGCGATTACCTCATTTGGTACAATCGAGGCAATTTACTTTATAACTTGAAACAATATCAAGAAGCGATCGCGTCTTATAATCGAGCCGTTGCTATCAAGCCAGATCACTACGAAAGCTGGTTCAGTCGGGGAAATGCATTATTTAACGTGAAGCGGTATGAAGAAGCGATCGCGTCTTATGACAAGGCGATTCGATACAAGCCAGATTACCAGCAAGCCATAGAAGGCAAACAGCGATCGCAGGATCAATTGAAGCAGGAAAAAGAAAAGCTAGCTCAAAAATCAGGTGCTGAGTCCGTTAAACCAGAAAAGCCGAAGCGTGAGAAAGAGAAATAAGCTGCTGTGCGTTTAAATTGGATAGCGATCGCGTCGGTTTGGTGTGGATAAATTGAAATGCTTGTCTGCCCACTTTACTAATTGCGATCGCTGTAATTTTAAAACGCAATGCCAGATGGCAAAAGTTTCAACTCTACAACATCCTTAATTGCGGTGATTGTTACTGTACCGGATTCTCGCTCCTGCCCATTGCAACTTTTCGCGGAGTGTCTGGTAATAAGAATAGTTTTCCCGCAAAATAATGAACTTTGCGAGACAGTTTGCCATGCGAATGTCTACGCGCTGTCCGGGCCAAATGGCAGTTGCCAAGACACCATCCATCCATAGTTTAGTGTTTAACTCGTAGTCAGCCAAAGGCCAAACGCTGACGACAGAACCAGAAGGGATGACAATTGGGCGACTCGCCAGACTTAGCGGGCAGATGGGCGTAACGGTAATCGCTTCCATGCCAGAGTGGACAATCGGGCCATTGGCAGAGATAGTGTAGCAAGTGGAGCCAGTGGGAGTAGAAACAATCAACCCATCTCCCTGATATTGATCGACCACCTCTCCATCAATTTCCATTTCTAAGATGGAAGTAATCATGCGGTCGGCTGAGGCAGGTTTGATGCACATTTCATTCAGTGCGAGGTAGCGATCGCTCACGGGTTCCAAATTCGTGCGGTTCCCCTCAAATAACGCCGCCTGCAACATCATCCGCCGTTCCAGGGCATAGCGATCCTCGCTTAACCTGTCCCAAACCCGCTCAGTATCTTCAAATTCCTCAAATGGCTGGGTTAAAAATCCTAAATGTCCTCCCACATTCACCGCCAAAATCGGAATTTTTTCGGGTGCGAGATGCCGTACTGCTGCCAAAGCCGTGCCATCGCCTCCCAAGACTATCGCCAGGTCGATTGGATGCATCGCAGAAGCCAAAAACACTGGGTAGGGGTTATCCTTTGCCCCACTTGGCCCCATCAGTACATGGCAATTGCGTTTTTCCAGTTGTTTGGCGCACTTTTCTGCCCAGCTACGGCTGAGGGGGTCTCCCGCCTTGTGTGCAATGATGACGTTTTTTAGCTCCAATTTGCCTTTACTCAATCGAAGTTAGCTATTTTTCAAGATACCTATCACTCTGCATTTGGGCTACCTTTCCGTTTTTTTACCCGGTTCCTGCCCTTCCTCGTTCGCAGGGAAGGGTTTCATATACCCCTCTCCGTGAACGGACAGGAGTTAGGGGTGAGGTTCCACTGTTTAGGCATCGCTATTCTGGCAAAGATAAGCAAGATGTCTGCGCGGGCATTGAAGGCAGAAAATCGGCTAAACCCAAGTAGCGAATTCCTTCTGGGGTAACTTCAAAGCGACAGGGTAATACTTCCACCCCTTGGGCAACGGCGTCGCGCAACAACTTACCATACAGGGGATCGGTACTGTCTCCAGGCGCAAAATGAGTACAGTCACCGCGATTCACAAAATAAAGCATCACCGCCCGCATCTGAGGAATTAACGCGGTCAATTCCCGCAGATGCTTTTGTCCTCTTGTCGTGACTGTATCGGGAAACAGCACCAGTTTCCCTTGCGCCCAAGTCGTGCTTTTGACTTCCAAATAAATGGGTAAATCGGAGTCATTACCCGTTAGTAAAAAGTCTACCCGGCTATTTTTTTCGACTCCATAGGGCACCTCAAAACGAACTTGGCTGTAATTGCCCAATGTTGGGAACAGGAACTTTTCTAGTGCTAACTTAACGACCCGATTAGGCAAAGCGGTATTTACTCCCACCCAAGTGGGTTCGGTATCGTCAACTTGAATCATTTCCCAGGTATAAGGCAATTTCCGCTTGGGATTGTCGCTATACGACACCTGCACGGGACTACCGGGCGTTGAAACCCCAGTCATCGGGCCGGTATTTGGACAATGGGCGGTGATCACCTCCCCGGACGCTAGTTCAATATCGGCAAAGAAACGCTTGTAGCGTTTGAGCAAAATTCCGGATGAGAGAGTCGGGTAGCGGTAGAGCCAATCCATAGTATTTTTAACGCAGAGGTAAGCCAGGGAAATCGTAAAGGAGCGCACAGGAGATTTTAACTTGGCGTACCTTGGGGTTAACCTTTGCGTTTAAATAAGATGAGCCAATTGAGGGATTGTTAACCGTTCGTGACTGAAAAGCAGAAAACCGCTCGGACACTCGCTAGCATTGCCGGAATTGTTGCAATTGCTACGCTGATTAGTAAAATTTTTGGGTTAGTGCGCCAACAAGCGATCGCTGCCGCTTTTGGCGTAGGTGTCGTTGCCGATGCCTACAATTACGCTTATGTGATTCCTGGCTTTTTGCTGATCTTATTGGGCGGCATCAATGGCCCTTTTCACAGTGCGATTGTCAGCGTTTTAGCCAAGCAGCGCGACAAATCGGAAGCTGCGCCCCTAGTAGAGACGATTACAACGATGGTAGGCGGAATACTCCTACTCGTTACGATCGTCCTAATTGTGTTTGCAGGCGTTTTTATTAACCTGGTGGCACCCGGTTTAAGCGAGACGCCGCAAGGACTGCAAGTGAGAGCGATCGCCATCCAACAGTTACAGATCATGGCTCCAATGGCGCTGATGGCTGGGCTGATTGGGATTGGCTTTGGAACGCTGAACGCGGCGGATATGTACTGGCTACCCTCGGTTAGCCCTTTATTCTCCAGCATTACCGTAATTGGTGGGCTGGCAATTTTGGCGCTACAACTCGGCAACCAAATCAACCTACCCCAATACGCCCAACTAGGAGGACTGATTTTGGCGGGGGGAACCCTTGCCGGTGCCGTGTTGCAGTGGTTAGTCCAACTCGCTGCCCAATGGCGCGCTGGCTTGGGCACATTACGCCTGCGGTTTGACTGGCATCAGCCGGGAGTCAAGGATGTCCTGAAGGTGATGGGACCCGCGACGCTATCCTCCGGGATGCTGCAAATCAACCTCTACACTGATTTATTTTTCGCCTCGTATATCCCCGCAGCAGCGGCTGCCATGACCTATGCGGGGCTTCTCGTTCAAACACCTCTAGGAATTATCTCGAATGTCATTTTAGTCCCCCTGCTGCCGGTTTTTTCGCGACTCGCTGCCCCTGAAGATTGGCCCGAACTCAAGCAGCGGATTCGCCAAGGATTACTGCTGACTGCGATTACTATGTTGCCTTTGAGTGCCCTGATGATGACGCTAGCCGTCCCCATCGTCCAAGTAATCTATCAACGCGGAGCCTTTAAGTCTAGAGCATCTGAGTTGGTTGCTTCATTGCTGATGGCTTATGGGATTGGGATGTTTGTCTACTTGGGGCGAGATGTACTGGTGCGGGTATTTTATGCCTTGGGCGATGGAGAGACGCCCTTTCGCATCAGTATCGTGAATATCTTCTTCAATGCTCTGCTAGATTTTATTCTTGTTCAACGTTTTGGGGCACCCGGTTTGATTTTATCTACGGTGATGGTGAATACCATTTCAGTCGTGGCACTCATTTGGATGTTGAATCGCAAGCTTAACGGCTTGCCTTGGCAAGAGTGGAGTTTGCCAATTTTGGGTTTGACAGGTGCTAGCTTTGTAGCTGGTTTAGCGAGTTGGGGTGTCAGTAAAGGTTTTCAACAAGTCTGGAATGCGAATGGGTTGCTGGTGCAGTTATTGCAGCTAAGTTTAGCCGCTTTTGTTGGCTTGATCGTTTATGCTTTCTTGGCAAAGCAGCTGAATTTGCCAGAAGTTGATATTTTTGTGTCGCGGATTCGCCAACGCTTTGCGAGGTAGCGATCGCACTTGAACCAGCTCAATTAGGTGTATGAAACAATACCAAACTTGAAGAGGAAGGTGTGATATCTAACAGTAAGTCGAGATGAGTATTGAGGCTTGGCTCATCTAGCTTAGCGATCGCAACCCCGAATGAAGACACTTAAAGCATATCTTGTCAGCTTATTTGACAAAGAGTTTATCCCGACTGGATTAAAAACGGCTGTATTTGTCGGGACTCTCTTGTTTTTGATCAATCACGGGTTTGCCTTTTTCCGAGGCGAAATGACGCGCGATCGCTGGATTTCTGGATTGCTGACCTACCTAATGCCTTATCTAGTTAGTGTTTACGGTCAATACGCTTATCGTCGCAAGTTAATCAAAACTTCTGCGTATCAAACTAAACATTTTTAGTCATGCAACTCGCTCTTGCTAATCCTTTTAGGAGCGAGCAGGTGTAACCCCCAAACCCCTTCTCTGGCAGAGAAGGGGAAGGGAAAAGCTACAGCTTGTTTATAGATTGCGCTGGAATTCTTCCAGAAGCTCCATCAGGTTTACCTGGCACTGCGTAGGCAATAAATCTACTAGGGGAACTTCCCGCTTCCCGCCGCCTAACTTGACGGGAATACTTTGCAGGACTTTCGACACCTGATTTTCATCTACAGAATTATCAGCCAGTAGGGGGTACAACTTTTCTGCTACAACCGTATGCAGCTTGGCATCTCGCAAATAAAGGTGCCATTTAGCCACATCGATGTAAACGTTTTCGCCAATTTCAGCGGCGAGAGATTCAATTGCTTCGGAAGTGTTGGTTCTAGCCATAGGATTTACTTTGGTTATGCGGATAGGGAATCTAATGCTTTCATTGCAATTGATCCCCGTCCGAGTTTGAATCCACGAAAAGCAAGAAACAGGGATCTATCTTTAGGTAGTTTTTTTGGATTTTTCTTTGGTTTTGGGCTGGAATCCTAAACCAGCACTGGTATTTGCAGATTCTGTTACTGGGTCGGAATAATCTGCGAGTGCAAAGATATACAGAGCGTGGGTAGCTAAGACTAACGCCCATCCGCCTGTCACCCAGGTTGCCCAAGGCCATGTAGCATTCTGCAAGTTGTGGAAAAACCACAAGCCAGAATTACAGGCACCAAAAATCGCCACATGGATGGCAAAATTCATTCTATCGTCGAGGCGACGATAGGCGGGGTCATTACGGTCTGGTTTTCGAGGCCAACGAGGAGGCATGGAAGTGATGAATTATAAGTTATGAGTTATGAGTTGTTAGCGCTAACAACTAAATTCATTCTAAGCCGCTAACTGCCCTGTCCCTGGCGAAGGTAATCTCCCGACTTGCCACCCGTCTTACTCACCAAGCGAATCGATTCAATCACGATCCCTTTTTCCAACGCTTTCGCCATGTCGTAGAGGGTAAGTGCAGCGACAGAAACGGCTGTTAGCGCTTCCATTTCCACGCCAGTTTCCGCCTTGGTGACGACTTCCGCTTGAATCTGATATCCCGGCAACTGGGCGTCAGGCACGATCTGAACTTCTACTTTATGAATTGGCAAGGGATGACACAGGGGAATTAGCTGAGAAGTCTGCTTTGCTGCCATAATCCCAGCCAATCTCGCAGTTCCCAATACATCTCCTTTCGGCGCGTTCCCCGCCTGAATCGCCTCAAATGTCTCTAGCAACATCCGCACTTGTGCCGCAGCAACAGCATGGCGTCGAGTTTGTTCTTTGCCGGAAACATCCACCATTTGAGCCTCACCGTGGGCATCCAAATGAGTTAATTGTTGCGATTGAGAAAAATTTTGCGTCATACGGTTGGGGTGTGCTATTATAAATTTCTGGCAAGGGCTTGTAGCTCAGTGGACTAGAGCACGTGGCTACGGACCACGGTGTCGGGGGTTCGAATCCCTCCTAGCCCGTTACTAAGTAAAAAAAAAGGCAAAAGATTCTTTCTTTTGCCTTTTTTCTTTGAATTATGCCTCACTTTGTAGCCCAACCTTATTCAAGGCGTAAACATCCTTTTCTCTGCCAAAGGCGAAGCGGAGGGAATGGGATAAATTTTTGCTCGATAAAGTAGCGAAGATAATCAGAGCTAGGAAGGACAAGATAGTCGTGATGGTAAACATCCCTCGGTAGCCAATGGGTTCAGCAATGGAACCCAAAACAGGACCCGCGATCGCTATCCCGACATCAAACCCCGTGATGCACAAAGCAAACACTCTGCCTCGTTCTTGGGGAGAGGAACGGTCGGAAATCAAGGCAATCATCATCGGCAGTAACGTTCCTGCTCCTGCGCCTTCCAAAAAACCGCCCACTAAAAAGCTACGGGCAGTATAAGCATGAGACAGCATCAGCATTGCCAATGCATAGCTGAATATACTGCCAGTGATAAAAACTCCTCGTCCGTAACGGTCAGAAGCGCGACCAATGATGATGCGGGAAATAAAAGAAGCGATCGCTGCTGCTGTGTAAAATAACCCCGGATTTAAGTCAACTTCGGCATCTTTAATAAATAAAGGGACGAAGGTACTCAAAGCTCCAAACGCTACACCAACCAGCAACAACACTAAAGCTGGAATCCTTAGACGAGGGCTTGCCAGAAGTCGCCAAAATTGTTGAGTTTCGGATGAACCGGCAGAGGAATCGGTTGTCTCGTGGACGATTCGGGGTTCTTTGACTTGATTGGCACAAACTAAACCGATCGCTCCTAGCGCGCAAGAGAGCAGAAACAACGGCGTGTAACCAACCCCAGCTTGGATATAACCCCCAACTGCTGGCCCTATCGCCATCCCAACTGGCGTTACCAAGCTCATGTAGCCAATTAACTCACCCCGCTTAGACACTGGGGACAAATCAACCACCAAGGCGCTGTAACCCGTCGTAAAAGCCGCAATGCTAATCCCGTGGAACGCTCGCAGCAGCATTAATAGGGGAATTGATTTAACAACTAGATAGCCCAAAGGCGCGATCGCTGCCACGGTCATGCCAATCAGCAAGACCACCTTGCGACCGCGTCGATCTGCCAAACGCCCCAGCCACGAGCGACACAGAACCAGTCCGAGGGCAAATGACCCCATGACAATCCCAATCTGCTGCGTCGTGCCGCCCACATCCTCGATATAGAGCGGCAGCGTCGGGAGCAACGAAGCCATACTAGACCAAAATAATAGCCCAGCCGTAAATAAAACCAACAGATTGCGGCGACTGGGCGGCTCTAGCGTCCAAAAAACTTTCAAAGCTTAATTCCTTCTTACACTTTTAGCCTTCCCTTTGTTTACTATTGTTAACATTTCCCCCAACAACTTCCCTCACCCGATAGATTGGTCTGCCCTGAGACTCGTGATAAGTTCTCATTAACAATTCTGCAAGCAGTCCAAAAGAAAACAATTGCACACCCGTCACTAGCAGTACGACCGCCAGAATCAATAACGGGCGATCGCCAATGCTCTGACCGAAACCCACTTTTAAAATCGTTAAATACAGACCAAGCAGCGTCCCTAATGCCATTGCAATAATGCCAAACAGCCCAAAGACGTGCATGGGGCGGGTGAGGAACTTTTTCATAAAGTAGACGGTTAACAAGTCCATCACGACTCGGAATGTCCGCCCCAACCCATACTTACTGCTTCCATAGCGGCGGGCATGGTGCCCCACTGGCAGCTCAGTAATTCTTGCCCCCTCAATGAACGCCAAAGCTGGCAAAAATCGGTGCAATTCCCCATAAAGATTCATATCCGCCACCAATTCTGAGCGGTAGGCTTTTAGGGAACAACCGTAGTCATGCAACTCTACACCCGTGACTCGCCCAATTAACCAGTTAGCGATTTTAGACGGAAGCAGACGAGTCAGGGCGGCGTCCTGTCGTTTCTCACGCCAGCCACTTACCAAGTCATAGCCTTCTTCTAACTTTGCCAGGAGCCGGGGAATATCCGCCGGGTCATTCTGCAAATCGCCATCCATTGTGATAATCACCTTGCCTCGCGCATAGTTAAACCCCGCAGACATTGCTGGAGTTTGACCGTAGTTTCGACGCAGAAGCACTGCTTTTAAGTTTTTGTGGGTTTGCACTAGAGATTTCAGCAATTCCGCTGAACCATCCTTGGAACCATCATCCACGCAAATAATTTCGTAGTTCAGATTCGTCTCAATTAAAGTGGTTGCGATCGCTTCAATTAGGTGGGGTAAACTTTCCACCTCGTTATAAACCGGCACTACTACAGAAATATCGGGGATCTCGTCAGCAGACATTTCGCTTTGCGTTACCAGTCTTTCAGGAATTAACACGATTGCCTCCCACCTTTTGGTGTCTTATTGTCGTTGTGGTTGATAACTGGCAACCACTCGCCCGCAAGAGCGCAGTTGCCGAAAATACGACTGACTAATCGAATCTCCCTGTTCCGAAAGGACATCAATTCCAATTCCGTTGCGACCCTGTTCTTGACCGGAACTATGGATATAACGTCCTTCTCCCAGGTATAAACCCACATGGGTTGTTCTATCTCCGATGCCAAAAAAGATTAAATCACCTGATTGTAGCTCTTGAATCGCAATTGATTGTGTAAATGCTTCCTGCTGATAGGAATCTCTCGGCAACCAAATCCCAGAGGCAGCAAAAGCGGCTTGCATCAGCCCGGAACAGTCATAATTTGGCTCTAATGTTCCGCCCCAGAGATAATAATTCGGCTGTTGCATCGCCGCTTGCATAAAGGCAATGACTTGGGGTATGCGATTTTGAATTTCTGCCGGGGAGATAGTATGAGCTTCGTAGGGCGTTTGTGCCTCCTCAATCTCTTTGAGGTCGTGAATTGCCACCCAGCCGGAATAGTCATCTTCACGCAGACAAACTTGGATAGACGATACATCTGTATTTGGCGACAAAATCCGCAAGTGACGCCCGATTGCTGCCTGAGTTGCCAAACGAGTACAACTGGGGGAATCATAGAGGTTTAGATTGACTCGACATTGGTACTCGCGGAATGAGTCATGGGTCATGGGTCAGTGGTTGTTGGTCAGTGGTACAAACTATTGAACAATTGACAACTGATAACTGACAACTGATAACAACTAATAAAAATGACATTTTTTCACAAAGACGCACAACTAGAAAAATTAGGCGATCGCATTTTAGAAGCAACTTGGGCAGAATTTCCGGGATTAGCCCGCAACCAAATTGCCTTAACCTGGGTAGTCTACGATCCCCCAGTGCCCGTCAATACTGGCGGTGCCCTTAGCTCAGAGGAATTTTGGAAATATCCAGTCCGGGGCTTTAGCTATCGCGGCGTCGAGAGAATCTTTCCTGCCAGCATCGTTAAACTGTTTTATCTGGTTGCTGTACAAGAGTGGCTGGAACAAGGAATGATCCAAACTTCCTCGGAGTTAGAGCGAGCCATCCGCGACATGATTATTGATTCCAGCAACGACGCCACCAGCTTAGTGCTGGATGTATTGACTGGCACTACTAGCGGTCCAGAGTTGCCGCCAGGGCCGTTTGAAACCTGGCAGTTGCAGCGCAATATCGTGAATCGCTACTTTCAATCCCTCGGTTGGACAGAGATGGAAACCATCAATGTCAATCAAAAACCTTGGGGTGACGGTCCCTATGGGCGAGAGCGGGCATTCTTAGGGGAGATGCGGGAAAACCGTAATATGGTGACGACCAATGCCACGGCGAGGCTCATACATAGCATTGTCGGAGGCGTTGCAGTTTCCTCCGGGCGATCGCAAGCAATGATGGGACTGATGAAACGCAGCCTCCATGCAGAAGACGATGAAGCCCCCGATGAGGAAAATCAGGTGCGGGGTTTCTTAGGTGGCGGACTGCCTCCAAATGCCCAATTGTGGTCTAAAGCCGGTTGGACAAGCCAAGTTCGCCACGACGCCGCTTATATCGAGCTACCATCACGGCACCCTTATTTGTTGATTGTGTTCACTGAGGGCAAAGCAAATAGTAAAAACAAAGCGATTCTCCCCTTTGTTTCCCAGCAAGTTGTCGCGGCAATGGACAGCCTTACCTAGTACAATCTGCGGTTACAGAGGCGAGCTTCATCAATCACGAAGAAACCCTTTTTATTGTAAAAAAGGGTTTCTTCGTCATCAAAATCAAAATGAGCGATTGGTCGCATCCCAAGCCTTTATCAGAGAAATTGCGATCGCTGCTTTGGAGATAAAGCCTAGGAATCGGGAATAAAAATCTCTCTTATCACCCTCTGACCCTCTTTATTCCATTTCACCTGTCAACATCAATTTCGTCGAATACTAGCCACTTTCAGCGCATAATCCTTCCTTGGTGGGTAGCAAATTCTTTTAAAATTTCCTAAATTGACGACAGGGAAATATAATTTCCGAGAGAATAGGCAATTAAGGTTGGCTTTCGTAGATTTTTGAGGAAGTTTTTGAGGAGTGACCGTGAATACAATCTTTTCTAAGCGTGTTTCTTTCTTACTAGGTCTGACGGCACTGACAGTTTTCAGCGGTGGCTTGTCAGCTACAGCCCAGTCCACTGCCACAGTCATTGACCAAAAGACTCCTGCGGTCGTTGAGACTTCAGAACCTGCCGCATCTGAGGCGATCTCTGAGCCAACAGTAATGGGTATGCCAGTTGTCAAGCCAGTTGTCAAGTCGGCAGATGTCACACCGATTACCCAATCAACTGTTCCGGCTGCACCACAAGTCCCGGCTGCACCGCAAGCCCCGGTCTCAACACAATATAATCTGAGCCAACAGCCGGTCATTCTCTCTGAGTACCAAGATGCAACGCTGGTTGAAGAAAGCGCAAAGCCTGTGGCTTCAGAACCTTCCTCCTTGGCAGCGGCTGATGATACTGCTACTACGCAACCATTTCCCGGCGTAACCACTTCTGCTGCCGCTCTCGCCGCACCACAGCAACCAACTGCTGAAACTCCAAACTTACCCAATGACTCTGAGGTTGCTCAAACCGATATCGAACTCGGTCGAACCACCCGTGCCGGTCGCAGCTACGTCGGGGTTGGCTTCAATATTGGTTTCGGGGGTGATAGTGCTTTGGGCGATGGTAGTTTCGCCGTGATCAGCAAAATTGGTCTAACCAATACGTTGTCTGTACGCCCTTCCGTGCTACTCGGTGACGATACGACCTTTCTGCTTCCAGTGACTTACGACTTTAACATTCGACAGTCAGATCCGTTTGAACCCGTCAGATTCGCCCCTTACGTGGGTGGCGGTGTCACGATTTCCACGGGTGATGACAGCGACATTGGTTTCCTGGTTACGGGTGGCGTCGATGTACCTTTGACACGGCAATTTACAGCAAATGCAGCTCTAAATATCGGATTTCAAAGCGATGAAGTGCCAGTAGGACTAATTCTGGGAGTGGGTTACACCTTCCCTGGTTTCTAGAGAAGGTAAAAATCAAAGGCAAAAGACAGCAGAAAAATTTGGTTTCTCCTGTTTCTTTTGCCTTTGTACTTTCTTACTTTTTCTCGGTTACGGCTACTTGAGGGCTGACTTTGCCGGTCACGGCTAGGGAACCTGTAGGTTCCACCGCCCAGACATCGTAGCTACCGACTACATCGCCGTTTGCATCAATATCGACGTTACCGCTAGCTCCCTGGTAGTTAATCTCCTCACCCTTACGCACCAGTTCTAGCGCCTGACAAACATCGCTCACTTCTGTTCCTGGGGCATTGGCGACATCACGAATCTTACTTTTAATGCCTTCGCCGGTATTTAATTTAGCGTCTTCGGCGGCTAGTACCATCAAAGCGGCAGCATCCCAGGCATGAGGCACATAGGCGCTCAATCCCCTTCCGGTTTTCTCTTTCCAAATCTTGGTGAACTCAGCCAGTGCTGGGCCATTAGCACCGGGAACCGTGCCAATTGCCCCAGTTAATATAAATTGATCATCGCTGGTTTTGCCGACCTGTTCGGGAAAGTCTTCCGAATAAGCACCATCTGTCAGCATCACCTGGACGCCTTTACTTAGACCTTGTTCGTAGGCAGATTTTAAGAGCAAGCTGCCGGTTTCAGCATAAACAACTGCTGCCACCGCATCAGGCTTGTCCTTGAACGCTTCTAGTATGTCGCTTTCAAAAGTAGCGGCTTTGGGGTCGTAGCGAGTTGGTTTGTTGACAATAGTGCCTCCTAATTTTTTAAAGGCTTGTACAAATTCTTGTTCAAAACCAACTCCATAGTCGTTGTTGATGACGATGGTGGAAACGCGCTTAAATCCTCTGTCACTAGCTAGTTTTGCTAAAGCCTGAGCTTGATAGGTATCGGGGGGAGCCGTCCGCGCCCAATAACCTTGAAATTCTCCTTTTTTGGCTCGTTCTGTAAAAACGGGGCTGGTACTACCCGGTGAGATAAACATTACCTTGTTGCGTACAGCGACAGGCACGGCGGCACTAGAAACGCTGCTGGCAAAGGAACCGACGACGCCAGCAACTCTATCTACTTCCGTTAATTTGGTCATTCCTGCGGTGCCAGCGTTGGGATCGGTTTGGTCATCTTCAGGAATAAATGTGACTGGCTGACTATTGACGCCGCCACACTTGTTGACGGTGTCTATTAACAGGCGGATAGCATCTGGCAGGGGTTGCCCTACGGAAGATAGGTCGCCAGTGGTCGGCAGCAGTGAGCCAATCTTGAGTCCGGAACCGCTGGTGGCTGGGGTAGAACCTGTAGTCTGGGCGGGGCTACTGGTTGTACTGGTTGGCGTGTTATTACCTGGCGTTGTTTGAGAGGGGTTTTCGCAAGCAACGGTTAGAAAACTTGTCGTAATGGTGGTAACTGCTAGGGCGATCGCCCAACTCGGTTTGATATTTTTGGCTGAAGCGGGTCTGCTCATTTGGGTGTTTAACTCTTCAACAGTCCACGATTGAAATCAAATATTTTAATTGATCTCAGTTGTTTAAGAATACAGCCATAACTTCTGCCAACATTTTAGCTAGCAGAAGCGATCGCTGTGAGACGTCAAGAGTGAGGCGTTTGCTTTTCCCGATTGGGCTTCGCTACTTGTCTGTTTTCGCTTTTAAAACGGAGAGGGAGGGATTCGAACCCTCGGTACGGAGTTACCAACCGTACAACAGATTAGCAATCTGTCGCTTTCGACCACTCAGCCACCTCTCCTAGGTGACAAATATAGATGATAGCAGATATTAATCAATTGGTGCTGCTGTCAAAAAAATTTTCTTTTTTTTGATGTCCGATCGTTCCGAGTAAGTCTTCGCAGTTGCAGAGAAAGCCATGATTCATCCTCGTCGTTGCGGCTGTTTGCTTCTTTCCCGCTCCCTTAGTATAATTACCTATCGTTAAATTTTTCATGGCTGACAAAGAAATCTAATAAATGCTTACAACCCGCTTTCCTTAAGGCTTGGGCGATTTAAATATTCTCGCGTTTCACGATTAAATCTATAAATCTTCACTTCCCTGACCGTTGGAGGACGGAAAAATGGGAATCCATTCGCTACTCTGGCGATTTATATGCCCTTTGGCTTAAAATTTTATTTCTTTGGGAGGAGGTCATGATACCCAATGATACCCACCCGTCCCCCGGAAGGTTGAATATAGTCAGGTAGTAGATTCTCTCCCGTAGTTGATGTTCATCATCAACGGCGAAGCTTATCCTATTAGCACAAGTAAAGATTCCTTAAGTTCCCGTGGGCTAAACAGGCAACTAAGTAGAATAGTCAACCCCTGCTTCGCCCTGAACGTCGTTGAGTGAAAAAATCGATATAAATATATGCTTTCCACAAACAACCAGCACATTGCTCTAATTTCCGTCCACGGAGATCCAGCAATTGAAATCGGTAAAGAAGAGGCTGGCGGTCAAAACGTTTATGTACGTCAGGTGGGTGAGGCACTTGCTCAACAGGGGTGGCAAGTAGATATGTTTACCCGCAAAGTTAGTGGCGATCAACCCACGATTGTTCAACATAGTGCTAATTGTCGAACAATTCGCTTGACAGCTGGTCCTGAAGAGTTTGTCCCAAGAGACAATTTGTTTGAGTATCTGCCAGTGTTTGTCGAACAGATGCTCAAGTTTCAGCAGCAAGAAGGCATTGAATATTCTATAGTACACACAAATTACTGGCTCTCATCTTGGGTGGGAATGGAGCTGAAGAAAGTTCAACCCATCAAACAAATTCATACTTACCACTCTTTGGGAGCCGTCAAATATAAGTCAGTTTCGACGATTCCCTTGATTGCTACCACGCGGCTAGAGGTAGAAAGAAAGGTTTTAGAGACAGCGGAACGGATTGTTGCCACCAGTCCGCAAGAGAAAGAACATATGCGATCGCTGGTTTCTACAAAAGGCAACATCGACATCATCCCCTGCGGCACCGATATTCGCAAGTTTGGTTCCGTCACCCGCGAAGCAGCACGAGAGAAACTGGGAATCGACGCCGACACCAACGTAGTCTTCTATGTGGGTCGATTTGATCGACGCAAGGGAATTGAAACACTCGTTCGCGCCGTTGGCAAGTCCCAGATGCGCCAGCAGGGCAACCTGAAACTATTTATCGGCGGAGGTTCTCGTCCCGGTCAAAGTGACGGTATCGAACGCGATCGCATTGAAAAAATTGTCGGCGAACTGGGGCTGCAAGACATCACCTCCTTCCCCGGACGGTTGGGTGACGACACTCTGCCCGCTTACTACGCCGCCGCTGATGTTTGTGTCGTACCCAGTCATTACGAACCCTTCGGTTTAGTAGCAATTGAAGCAATGGCTTCTGGAACGCCCGTCGTTGCTAGTGATGTCGGCGGACTCCAGTTCACCGTCGTCCCCGAAGAAACGGGTTTACTGGCACCCCCGAAAGATGCCGTAGCGTTTGCAGCCGCGATTGACCGCATTCTCGCCAATCCAGAATGGCGCAAGCAGCTAGGTGAGAAGGCAAGAGTTCGGGTAGAGAAGATGTTTAGTTGGGATGGCGTAGCGACTCAACTAAGCGACCTTTACATCCAGTTATTGAAAGAACAACCTGCACCAGAATTAGAATTGGTCACTCAAGTCAGCGCCTAATTACGCAGCAGCTTGTCCTGGAAATACCCTACAAAGACTTCTAGTTGTACGAGTAAGATTAGTACAACTAGAAGTCTTTGTTTTACTGTATACTTTTTTCCAAATAAAAATTATTCTACATCTACAGAATGATTATTTAGAAAAATTCCCTTTTTAAAGCAACCATTTGAGTGTTGCTCGCTCTCAAATTATCCGGATTTTCAGGAGATTGGCTGCAATTTATTAGTGATGGAATAAATAAAATAATGGGTTGGAATTGGATGATGTTGTTATATATATACTTTATTTAAATTTTACAATCCGATTCTAAGTTCCCTTTTCCCATCCAAAATCCTCAACCTAAAATGGTGTTAACCTCAAGTAACACAGTACCGCTCGTGGCGTTGATAGTAATTCACGTTGATACCAATTCACGTTGATACCAATTCACTTTGTACTTGTGACTTTAGTAAGAGCGCATAGTCGTGTGCTTACGTTCATATACTTACAATCAATTAAAGAAAGGGTATGAATGACCTATGATAATCTCTAATTAAGCGTGCAGAATACCAGCGTGAAACGGCTATTTACAACAGCATGGAACCTTCTTTTGAACGCTATTCAAACCATTTACAGTCGTCTTTTTAGAAAAAAACGTCGCCAGTTACGTCGTCAGCCCCTCCGACAAGACGCCTCAATCGATTCTGAATTGAATCAAATCAACCTCACCCCATCGAAACCGACAGAGGAAATCAGCAGCAGCCCACCCATCCCCATCAATGAGGCAGATAGGCTCAAAGCGCTGAATCGCTACAAGATTCTTGATACTGCTCCTGAAGAAGCATTTGACGATTTGACGGCTCTGGCAGCCTATATTTGTGGCACTCCCATTGCTTTAGTCAGCCTCGTCGATTCTAATCGGCAGTGGTTCAAATCAAAAATCGGTCTAGAAGCAACGGAAACGCCAAGAGACGTGGCATTCTGCGCCCATGCCTTGGTGCAACCAGATGAGTTGTTGATTGTGCCCAATGCCTTAGAAGATCGGCGGTTTTCCAACAACCCGCTCGTGACCTCAGACACCAATATCCGGTTTTATGCGGGTACCCCTTTGGTAACATCTGATGGCTATGCTGTCGGCACCCTCTGCGCGATTGACCGGATTCCACGTCATCTCACCCCCGAACAGATGGAGGCACTGCGGGCGTTGGGGCGTCAAGTGGTCAGCCAGATGGAGTTACGGATTAATCTGGATAAATTAGAACGGACTGTCAGCAAGAGTCGGCGAGTAGAGCAAGCACTCCGCCGCAGTAATCAACGACTGTTGCAAACCCTCAAGACATTACGAAATACTCAAGCCCAACTGATTCAAAGCGAAAAAATGTCGAGTTTGGGTCAATTGGTTGCTGGTGTCGCCCATGAAATTAACAACCCTGTCAACTTTATTCACGGCAACCTGCCCTATGTTAGTGCCTATGTTCGGGATCTCCTCGATTTGCTAAACCTCTATAAAAAGCAATATCCCCATCCCGAGGGCGAGATTCAAAAAAAAGCAGAAACAATTGATGTGAACTTTCTAGTAGAAGATTTACCAAAAACTTTGGCTTCTATGAAAGTGGGTACTGACCGTATCCATCAAATTGTTTTTTCGTTGCGAAACTTCTCCCGATTGGATGAAGCCGAGATGAGACGAGTTGATATCCACGAAGGGATTAATAGCACGCTTTTAATCCTTCAGCATCGGCTTAAACCCACAGCCCAAAATCTCGGCATTGAAGTGATTAAAGAGTACGGAGTCCTTCCACCCGTTGAGTGCTACGCAGGTCCCTTGAACCAGGTATTTATGAATATCTTGAGTAATGCGGTGGATGCTCTAGAGTTGTCAATGGTCAATAGTCAGCCGTCAATCATTCGTGAAACAACAACTGACCTAGAGACACGATTAATCGTGTCTCTACCTACTAGCAGTGCTTGGATTCGCATTAGCACCAGCCTTTCTTCTGACCGATCTCATGTAGTAATTCGCATTGCGGATAATGGCCCTGGCATACCGGAAGAGATTAGGGCAAAGATATTCGATCCATTTTTCACGACGAAGCCTTTAGGGAAAGGCACGGGAATCGGATTGTCGATTAGCTACCAGATTATCGTTGAGAAGCATGGCGGGGTACTGAAGTGTCTGTCTGAACCAGGACAAGGAACAGAGTTTCGGATTGAACTGCCGATTCACGGGAAAATAATGAAGATGAAGGAGCAAGAATGATCCCGCGTCCTTCAGGAGTAGGCAGAAGACTACAGTGACAATTCTGGCTCTCGCAGAGCTTCTTTCACCAGCTGTTGTACTTCGGAACGGACGTGATCGTAGGCTTCAGATGCACACCAAGGACGGAGATATAAAATTGTTCCGGTTGCTGAGATGGAAGCAACGTGACAGGTCGTTTTTGGTTCTTCCAAAACTAAGGGATGGGGTTGAATTAAAGACAAAAGTAGGGTGATAGTCGGTTCGATCGGGCGATCGCCAATATCAATGTCTAAATCGACTCGTCGCTTGCCGAGTACGGTGGTATTTTTCAGCGTCCCGCTGAATAATTGCCCGTTCGGCACTGTAATTACTACGTTGTCTCGCGTTACTAGCGTAGTCGAGAAAATGCCGATGGCATCCACTACCCCAGCAGCCCCCGCCCCTTCAATAAAATCGCCTACCTCAAACGGGCGCAAACTAATCAGCATCACACCAGCGGCAAAGTGAGATAAGGTATTCTGCAATGCTAAGCCGATTGCTAAACCAGCCGCCCCCACTACCGCGACAACGCTGGTCGTCTCGATTCCCAACCTGTTGAGAACGGCGACCATCCCGACGACCAGCGTGAAAATCTCGGCTACCTGAATCAAGAACTTGCGTAAGGTTGGCTCTGTGCGACTTAGCGCTTTGCGGGTAAGACCTCCTACCCAACCTACAGCTAATCGGGTGAGCAGCAGAATTGTCGCTGCCCAGAGAAGGTTCTGTAGAATCTTAAAATAGGCTTGGCCAATCAGGTAGTTCCATAACTGCGATGCAGCTTCAACAGAAATAATATCCATTTTCAATCGTTTTTCACTTCCAATTAATATATCTTTTTTTATAAGAATACTGGAATGAATTCGGAATTTAAGCTAATTTATACGCCTAGATTGTTATTACGGATTGGAACTCAAGAAGATGTGCCTGAGATTGTCAAATTTTACCGGAATAATCAAGGGCATCTATCTCCCTGGCAACCTTTTTGGCCTGATAATTTTTTAACCCATGAGTTTTGGCAAGAGCAAGTTGAGAAAAACATTAAAGAATTTGAATGCGATCGCTCTTTAAAATTATTTATTTTCAAGAATGGGAATTTCTCAGAAATTATTGGCAATGTTAGTTTTCACGGGTTTATGCGGGGTGCTGCCCAATTTTGTTATTTGGGCTATAATTTAGCAGAATTTGAACAAGGTAAAGGGTATATGACGGAAGCATTGCACTTTGCCATAAATGATGTCTTTGCACAATTAGATATGCACCGGGTGATGGCAAATTATCTACCCCACAATCACCGGAGTGCTAATTTACTGAAAAAATTAGAATTTGTTGTTGAAGGATATGCTAGAGAATATTTATTTATTCAAGGTGAATGGCAAGACCATATCTTGACCAGCTTAACGAATAAAAATTGGCAGAGGAAATGAATTTTTGTCTGCCACTATTCTTATTCTCGGCTATTCTTATTCTCGGTGGGGGTACGGCAGTGTCGTACCCCGGCATCTAGAAGCAAAGACTTGCGAGTATTTCAAGTTGCGTCAAGACGGTGTAGCCTGTTCTGATTCCAGGGGTTGACCGACTGCCACGCGAGGGAGGCGATGCTTGAAGCCGCAGAGAATTTCCCAGGAAATCGTGCCTAAAGTCGCCGCCCAGTCATCCGCAGAAATTCCGGCGTTTCCTTCTTGCCCCAGCAGAGTGACGACTTCGCCAGTTTGTAAATCGGGGATTGCGCTGACATCCAGCATCAGCTGATCCATTGTAATCGCGCCGATTTGCGGCACCTGCTGACCTCGGAGCAAAACTTGCATTTTGTTGGAGAGATTGCGGGGAACCCCGTCGGCGTAGCCAATGGCGATCGCGGCGAGGCGCATATCCCGGCTAGCAACAAACTGATGTCCGTAGCTGACTCCCGTACCTGCTGAAATATTTTTTACTTGCGTTACCCGTGCTTTTACTTTCATGACGGGTTTGAGGTCGATGACAGACTTTAGATGGGGCGCGGGGTAAAGACCGTAGGTTGCTAAACCCACTCGCACCATGTCGTAGTGTAGGCTTGGGTCGCTTAAAGCGGCAGCTGAGTTGGCGAGGTGCAGACGGGGAGGCGTCATTCCTGTAGTTTTGATAAGAGCGATCGCTTCCTCAAATCTGTCTCGCTGCTGTCTCATTACTGTCGCATCTGGACTGTCAGCCGTTGCTAGATGAGAGTAGATACTGGCAATTTTGAGATGGGGCAATCCCTGCACCAAGGCGACAAACTCCGCTGCTTCCTGCCAGGGAGTACCTAGGCGAGACATCCCGGTATCTAATTTTACATGAACCGGCAAAGAACGATTTAAAGTGCCCAGTGTCTCGGAAAAGACTAAAGCTTGCTGAGGCGTGCAGAGAGTCGGCTGCAAATCCCAGTGAGCGATCGCTTGCACTTGCTCGGTCGTATTACTGGCACCTAAAATCAAAATCGGTGCCTGAATCCCCGCTTCCCGCAGTTGAATTCCCTCTGGAATCGTGGCAACACCTAGCCAACTTGCACCGGCTTGGCAAGCAATCTCGGCAACCGTAATGGCACCATGACCATAAGCATCCGCCTTCACCACCGCCATCAGTGCCGTTTTTGGGGAGAGAAAACGCCTCAGCTGCCGCACATTATGAGCTAAAGCGGCTAAATCAATTTCCACCCAAGCTCGTTCCTTGAGCGCTGTAAAATTTTCTCGCTGTATTTGGGAAAGATTGGGGTACCCAGAGGAAGGCATCCCGACAGGAGTCGGCTCCCAACTTAGCATTAGACTCACTCCTCACTCACTCACACCTGTTAGTTTAGGACTTACGCCTTCAAGCCATTACTACACTATTGGTATATCTAGCTTTAGCGTTCATCGATTCCGTCTAGAGAAAACTCTAGGAGAAGTCCTACAGTTAACAACTTAGAGTGAGCGATCGCGTCCGGATCGTCAAGTAGTTTCTCGTTGTTATTGATTAGAGACTGTAGCTGTCGTTCTGAACGTAGCTAGGATGTTGGCATTCACCCCTAACCTTCCTCCTGTTGGGTTTCGGGGTTTTCGCCATCCAGGGTGCTTCTCGAACACAGCTTGTTGACGCAGTATTTAGCGATCCCGCTTTTCGTCAAACGTCTGGAGGTAGATTTTGGCAGAAATCGTATCGAATGCCGAGTTTACGAGGAACAATAAAGGAGATAATTTGACTTCCTCTCTCAACACTTAGCTCGGACGGGTCAACCCGCCTTTACAGGACGGACTCAGCACTAAAGCATGAGACTGCGAACGAAGACACTAATGGTCATTGGCGCGACACTCGTCGGTCTGGTAGGGGTGCTATATGCTACCTCTTCCATCGTTTTGTTGCGGAGCCTCAAACACGCTGAGGATCAAAATACCCGTCAGATGGTTAAGGCAGTTCTGAATGTTTTTAGCCAAACTGGCGATGACTTTAGTTCTAGATTTCGCGATTGGTCATCGTGGGATGACACCTATAACTTTATTAACAAACCAAACCAAGCTTATCGGGAGTCGAATCTAAATCCAGAATCGCTCTACAACTTGCAGATCAACTTGGTGCTGTTTATCAATAACAGGGGTGAAATTGTCTTTGGGACTGGGTTCGATCTAAAAAATCAGAAAAAAACACCGATTCCACCGGCCCTCAAACAACACCTGGCTCTCAACGACCGGCTTTTAGAGCGTCCCCATTCTAATCGCATCCTGTCAGGAATCATTCTGCTTCCGGAAGGGCCAATGCTGATTAGTTCGCAGCCGATTTTGCCTTCAAATGGCAAAGGTTCTATCCGAGGAACTTTGATCTTCGGGCGCTATATAGACAATCGAACGATCGAGAAGTTGGCAAGAATCAACCGTTTGCCCGTGATGATGTACGGGATGAACGATCCTCAAATGCCTGCGGACTTTCAAGCCGTGCGTTCTGCTTTGTCAGAACAACGCCCAATTCTGGTGCGATCGCGCAATGAAGACACGATTTCTGGATACGCCCAGATTAAAGACATTTATGGCAAACCGGCTTTGCTGTTGCGGGTGGATGTCCCCAGAGAAATCTACAGGCAAGGAAAGATTCGCCTAGTCTATCTCATCTTGTGTCTGTTGGTAGTAGGACTGGTATTTGGTGGAGTGACGCTGCTGCTGATAGAGCGATTGGTGCTATCTCGGTTGGCAGCTTTGAGTGCGGAAGTTCGGAAAATTGGCGCGAGTAGCGATCTTTCGCTGCGGGTATCGACTCCCGGAAAGGATGAATTGTCCAGCTTGGCACTGACGATTAATGGGATGCTAGAAGCGTTGGAAAAATCTGGACGCGATCGCATTGAAAGCGAAGAACGTCACCGCGCCGTGGTTGAGCAAGCTTCAGAAGGGATTGTTCTGATTGATGCTCGCTCTTCTCAAATTCTGGAAGCCAATACTGCCTTTAATCGCTTGCTCGGTTACAGCCATGAAGAAATTCTACATCTGACCCTTTACGATCTCATTCCCCACACCCAAGACAGCGCTGACTTAAATATCAACCAAATCCTAGCCGATAAACAGCACTACCTAGGCGAACGACGCTACCGGCGTAAAGATGGAACGCTGGTGGATGTGGAAGTGAGTGCCAACTCGATTTCCTATGGTGGCAGAGAGGTAGTGTGTGGCGTGGTTCGAGATATTAGCGATCGCAAACAAGCCCAAGAAGAAATCCGTTTGTTGCAGACGACGACGCAAGCGATCGCGGATGCCTCAGATTTTCACTCAGCTTTGCAAGTCACGCTGGGCAAGGTTTGCGAGACAATCGGCTGGAGTTTTGGGGAAGCTTGGATTCCCCACCCAACGGGTGACTTTCTCGAATGCAGTCGGGGTTGGTATGGCGGTAAGGAGAAAGTATCCCCCGCCTTGAAGAAATTCAGACACTTCAGCCAGAAGCTCACTTTTGCATCCTGGAACGGATTGCCGGGACGAGTTTGGTCATCGCAGCAGCCAGAGTGGATTGATGATGTTTCAATTCAGCCACCAGCCGTTTTTGATCGTGTCGCAATTGCACGAGAAAGCGGATTGAAAGCAAGTTTCGCCATTCCGATTATTGCGGCAACGTTTTGGGAATCGTCCCCCCTGCCGATTCAGGACGGGCAAAGCGCTGGGGTGCCTCTACAGCAGCCACAAGTGCTAGCTGTTCTGGTTTTCTTCAGCTTCGACAGCCAGGAAGAAGACCGGCAGATGGTGGAGCTAGTATCGGGCGTTGCGGCTCAGCTGGGTTCCGTCATTCAGCGCAAGCAGACGGAAGCCGCACTCCAAGAAAGCGAGACTCGGCTTTGCAGACAGCAGCGGGCGCTGATGGAACTGGCTACGTGTCAGGCTTTATACACGGGCGATTTGAGCGCGGCTTGGCAGGAGATTACCGAGACAGCCACGAATACGCTGGGCGTCGCACGAGCGAGTATATGGCTTTACAGGCAAGAAATCGTTGATGGTGATGAACCGGCTTCTGCAACATCCCAACCCAATCCAAAATTGCTCTGCGTTGACTTGTACGAAGTCACTCAGGAGCGGCATAGCTGGGGCATGGAGCTGTACCGAGTAGACTATCCGGGCTATTTCCAAGCACTAGAAGAGGAACGCGCGATCGCGGCTTCTGATGCCCATACCGATCCTCGGACGAAGGAGTTTTCCGCGGCTTATTTAGCTCCTTTAGGCATTGCTTCGATGTTGGATGTCCCGATTCGGGTAGGTGGACGGACGATGGGGGTGCTTTGTCTGGAACACATGAGTACGCAAAGGCAGTGGGCGTTGGAGGATCAGAACTTTGCGACTTATTTAGCGTATATGGCTGCTTTGGCAATGGAAGCGAGCGATCGCAAACAAGCAGAAACCGCCCTCGCGAATAGTGAAGCGAAATTTCGCTCGCTGATTCTCAACAGTTCGGATCTAATCGCCATTTATGACGCAGATGGCATTACCCGCTATCAAAGTCCTTCGATTGTGAGTATTTTGGGCTACCAACCAGAGGAATTGACCGGGGTACACACCTTAGGCATGATTCACCCAGAGGATCGTCGCCGCGTTTTAGAAGCTTTCCATGAGGCGCTTAACAACCCTCAGAGTGTTTTTTCCATCGAATATCGTTTTCCCCGAAAAGACGGCTCCTGGTGTTTTCTAGAATCAACTGGGAGCAATTTGCTAGCCGATCCCTTCGTGGCAGGCATCGTTGTTAATTCCCGCGACATTACCGAGCGCAAGCAAGTGGAAGGCGCACTTCGGCAAGCCGAAGAACGATATCGCAGCATCTTTGAAAACGCAGTTGAAGGCATTTTTCAAACGACACCGGATGGACGCTTCATCAGTGCGAATCCTGCCCTCGCACGCCTTTATGGCTACTCGTCCCCGGAGGAATTAATCGCCAATGTGACGAGCGTTGAGCGGCAACTTTATGTTGACCCAAACCGACGGACGGAATTTATTGCTGCCATGCAAAAGTATGATTCTGTATCTCGGTTTGAGTCTCAAATTTACCGCCAGGACGGCAGCACTATCTGGATTTTGGAAACCGCCCGCACGGTAAAGAATTCTCAAGGGAGAATTCTTTACTACGAAGGCACTGTCCAAGATATTACCAATCGCAAGGTCGCAGAAGAAGCACTGCGCTATCAACAGGAACAATCGGAACTGCTGCTGCTCAACATCTTACCTGCCCCGATTGCTGAGCGATTAAAACTTCAGGAAAGCACAATTGCCGATAGCTTTGCCGAAGTTACCGTTTTGTTTGCTGATATTGTTGGCTTTACCCAACTTTCTGCCGATACATCACCCACCGAACTTGTCGAATTACTCAACAAGATATTTTCTGCGTTCGATCGCCTATCCGAACTGCATGGTTTGGAGAAAATAAAGACAATTGGGGATGCCTATATGGTTGTCGGCGGTTTGCCAATGCCCCGCAACGATCATGCCCAGGCGATAGCTGACATGGCGCTGGATATGCAAGATGCGATCGCGCTATTTAACCTCAAAAATGCGAAAAATTTTCAGATTCGAGTCGGCATTAGTACGGGACCCGTCGTTGCTGGCGTCATTGGTATCAAAAAGTTTATCTATGATTTGTGGGGCGATACGGTAAATACAGCTTCTCGGATGGAATCTCACGGTCTTGCGGGTCGAATTCAAGTCACTGCCACTACCTATGAGTTATTACGAGACGAATATGTTTTTGAGGAACGGGGTCTTATCCATGTCAAAGGCAAAGGTGAGATGACAACTTATCTTCTAATTGGCAGAAAAACTTGACTTACTTTGCTTTCAATATTGCAGTTCTCGGTTGGGTGCGGTACATCTGTAGGGGTATGGCAATCAAAAGCCCCTACCGAATGTTAGCGAAATGTTAGCGAGTAGGTTGGGTTAAACAACGGTGAAACCCAACCATTGTTTATGTGTTTTGGGTTAAGGAAAAAAAACAACCAACGGAAGTTTTAGATTTTCAGCTATCAAAGCCCATTGCTGAATTCCTTTAGTTACTTCCTTAAGAAAATTCACCTTTTTCCAGACAGGCATCTGGCGAAAAGCCAGCATTAAAAATCTGTCAATTTTTAGACTGGTATTGCGCGATCGCGGTTAGTAGATTGACAAATTAAAAGTTGTCATTTTGGGGGATGCTGCTGCAACACTTGTTTCAAATATTGCCCGGTATAAGACCTCGGATTGTCCGCCACTTTTTCTGGAGTTCCCATCGCAATTAACTCTCCACCTTTATTCCCCCCTTCCGGTCCCAAATCGATAACCCAATCGGCGCAACGAATTACATCTAAATTGTGTTCGATGACTAAAATTGAATTGCCTTTATCTACCAATCTCTGTAACACATCTAGCAACTTGTGGACATCGTAAAAAGATAAACCCGTTGTCGGTTCATCGATTAAATAAAGCGTCTTCCCGGTAGCACGACGAGAGAGTTCCGAGGCTAACTTCACTCGTTGCGCTTCACCACCAGAAAGAGTGGGTGCAGTTTGCCCTAAACGGATATAACCGAGTCCCACATCTACTAAAGTTTGCAACCGTGTTGATGCTTTAGGGATATTTATAAAAAATTCCAAAGCTTCTTCTACGGTCATGTTGAGAACATCAGAAATAGACTTGTTTTTATACTTCACTTGTAAAGTTTCTCGGTTGTAGCGATCGCCTTTACAAACTTCGCACTGCACGTAGACATCTGGCAGGAAATTCATCTCAATCACATTCACGCCTTGTCCGCCACAAGCTTCGCAGCGTCCGCCTTTAACATTGAAAGAAAATTGCCCCGGTTTGTAACCTCTCGCTTTTGCTTCTATCGTTTGTGAAAATACATCTCGAATCGCATCAAATATACCTGTATAGGTAGCTGGATTAGAACGAGGGGTACGTCCAATTGGAGATTGGTCGATGACAATTGCTTTATCAATTGCGTTCAATCCCTTGATGGCTTCCAAATGTTTCGGGAAGGGAACTTTGCGGGTGAGGTGGTGTTGTAAGGCTGGGTAAAGTAATTCGTTAATTAGAGTAGATTTGCCGGAACCAGAAACGCCGGTGATGCAGACAAGTTTACCCAGTGGAATTTCGACATCTATATTTTGTAAGTTGTTGCGGTAGGCATTTTTGAGAATTAGCGATCGCCCATTTCCCTCTCTCCTCTGTGCAGGTGTTTCAATCACTTGCCGTCCCGACAAATAAGCACCTGTTAGGGAATCTTCTGCTGCTAACAATGTCTCCAAGTCACCTTGAGAAACAATTCTTCCACCATGAACGCCCGCACTAGGACCAATATCAACAATGTGGTCAGCGGCACGAATCGTTTCTTCATCATGCTCGACCACAATTAATGTATTGCCCAAGTCGCGGAGTTTAATTAAAGTTTGCAGCAAGCGCCCATTATCTCTCTGATGCAGTCCGATACTCGGTTCATCTAACACGTAGAGGACGCCGGTTAAACCCGAACCGATTTGAGTTGCAAGGCGAATTCGTTGCGCTTCCCCACCCGAAAGTGTCATTGCCGGACGGTCAAGCGTCAGATAATCTAAGCCAACATCAAGGAGAAATTGCAGCCTAGCTTTAATTTCTCTAAGTACCAAATCGCCTATTTGAAACTGGCGATCGCTCAATTTCAAATTATTGATTCTTTCTCGACTTTCCCCAATATCAACGCTTGTCAAATCGAGCATCCGATACTGTCCCAATCGCACAGCCAAGGCTTCCGGTTTCAATCGCTTCCCGGCGCACACTTCACACGGCTGCTCGACGAGATATTGCTCCATTTTTTGTTTAATGAGTTCGGAACTGGTTTCATCGTATTGTTTCTGGAGGATAGCAATAACGCCTGCATACCGTCTAAAATCATTTCGACTTTCGTTCCAGATTGATTTGTCAGCACCATGCATAATGATGTGCTGCTGTTCTGCTGTTAGCTGATTCCAAGGTGTCTGAATTTCAAAGCCATACGCTTGTCCGACATTGTATAGAAGGGAGAGATAGTAAGAATTATCCTTTTCTGACCAAGGCGCGATCGCAGCATACACGGGCGACTCCGGAAAAGGTACCAATAACTCTGGTGAAAATGTCCGCAAGCTACCCAATCCGTGACACTGAGGACAAGCACCATAAGGGGAGTTAAAGGAGAACAATCGCGGAGAAAGTTCATCCATCACCGCCCCATGTTCCGGGCAAGCAAAGTTTTCTGAAAAGACTAATTCATTGGAGCTTTCCTGATGGGAATTCTCAGCGTTTGTAGAGTTTTCTTGCCCACTTTCATTTTTTGTGGTATTTTCCGTATACGAATTATTTAATTGGTCGGATTGTTTGGGGTTCGATGTATCATTTAATACCTCAATGACCGCAATTCCACTGGCATGACGCAGACAAGTGCTGAGAGAGTCGGTTAGACGCTCCTGAATACCGGGTTTCTTAATCAGTCGGTCAACGACAATTTCAATCGTGTGTGTATAATTTTTATCTAGTTCAATAGAATCGGACAGTTGAAACACCTCTCCATCAACTCTGACGCGAGCAAATCCTTCAGAAACCAGGCTGGAGAGTAATTTTTGATGGGTGCCCTTTTTGCCGCGCACTACAGGGGCTAAGATTTGGAAGCGAGTGCCATCGGGCAGTTCCAGGATGCGATCGCACATTTCATCAATCGTCTGAGGTGCAATCGAGCGATCGCACAGAGGGCAGTGAGGCTCACCCGCGCGTCCAAACAGCAGCCGCAAATAGTCGTAAATCTCAGTTACCGTGCCAACCGTTGAGCGGGGATTGTGAGAGGTTGATTTTTGGTCAATTGAAATTGCCGGACTAAGTCCCTCAATCGCATCCACATCTGGCTTATCCAACTGCCCCAAGAATTGCCGCGCATAGGCACTCAGGGACTCCACGTAGCGCCGTTGTCCTTCTGCAAAGATGGTATCAAAGGCGAGGGAAGACTTGCCAGAACCAGAGACGCCAGTAAAGACAATCAAGCGATCTCGCGGTAGTTCCAGATCGATATTCTTCAGGTTGTGCTGCCTAGCGCCGCGAATGCGAATCGCGTTCTGGCTGTTTTGATTTACACCCGTGGAATGGTGCCCATTTGAGGACTCAGTTGGTAAAGCATCCGAAAGATTGACACGGTCAGACATGAGGGCAGAGCGAAACAGTGCTTAACGATCTTAGCGCTGGCAAGAGGCTGCGCTGGATGAGTTAGCCAATTAATCAATTTATCGCTAACCGGGCGGGTAACTCAGCGATCAACTAAGCGCTAATACATCTTCATACAAGGTTGCGATCGCGCACCTAAAATCAACACTAGCCAAGTGAACTTCTTCCCCTCCGCCGTAGGGATAGGGAACCCATCGCCCCTCAGCATTGCGGCGAAAATACTCTACACTTACCCTTTCTTGATTGATTAATACATATTTTTGTAGAGTTTCTAATGTTCGGTAGTCAGCAAGTTTTTCGCCTCTATCAAAAGCAGCAGTCATTGGAGAAAGCACTTCGACAATTGAGCAAGGATAGCATTTGAAATCATCAGGAGTTTTATCCCGTTCATCATAAGTCACCATTACATCGGGATAATAAAAGATATTGGCTTGTTCAATCCGAGCTTTCATTTCTGCTATGTATACACGGCAGCCAGAACCACGAACGTGGTTTCTCAGCAGCGCAAATAAATTTCCCGCAATAGTTGTGTGGGCATCGCTTGCTCCTGCCATTGCATAAATTTCGCCTTGTCTGTACTCGTGCTTGATGGGACTTATCTTCTCACCTTCTAAATAGTCTTCTGGGGAAACATAGATATCGCTTTTGTTGACAGTTATATTTAATATCTCTTGTGGAATGCTTCTATATTAGCGTTCGCCTCTGATTGTCGAATTAATTCTGCACAGTTAATTAGTAAATTTTTTCCTTTTATCTTACCAACAACTGGTTAGTATGTCAGCTCAAAAGGTTATGTAAAAGCCTTTTTCTACCTCCGCAGCTTTCCGAATCATTTTTAACGCCTCATTCAATTCACCAAAAAGAGCTGGCTTTAGCTTAAGCATCTCTGTTAGCAATTGCAAGTTGCCTTTAACTTGGCTTTTTGACTGAAAGTACGATCCCATTTTTCCGGGATCAAAATAATTATCTTTAAAGCCAAAAGGAGTACCTAAAATGACAAAATCCTTTCCGCATTCTATTTTGAGAATATTTTGGATATTTTCCCACATCGCTCCAAGACCAATGTCATCTTGAGGGTCATAGAACTTCGTGAGTGCGAAGTCGCCATACTGGTGAGGATCTTTCGGTTCCACCATAGTATCCCACGAAGTGCTTAGAGCTTCACCCTCATAGGGGTCCTTTAGAAAATTTAGATTTTGCTTAATAAAGTTCACTAGCCTTTCATTATTATTAGTCAGCAGGGCGTTTTCTAGAATATTACCCAATTCGTCTGCAAAAGCATCATAGTCAAATACAAACGCCTTATGTTCCATCGACATATTTGATTACTCCTATCATTTTCTAGGGAAAACTTCTTCTGGTTTATAGATATCTGTCCAGTAGACTTGCCAGTAACAGAATCGTCAGTACCTGTGCAGAATCAATTACACAACTTTATCTTGTTATATAAAGTTTTTAATAACATTTAATGTGTAATTTATTTCGCATATCCACTTATCAGATAAAGGAAAGGCGATAGTGAGCGCCCTTTTCGATCCATAAACTCACTTCACCTTTTAAAGTAAGATAGGTCGAAGAATATCCCCCAAATTGTTAACGATCGTAGAGACAAGATTAATCGCGTCTCTACTGTGTTTTCATGGGGTTCTTCAATCAAGAGCGAGGGAGTTTATGAGGACAACCCTCTCTCGTTTCTGAAATTAGCAAAGATTTAAATTTTGGAAACCGCGATCGCTCTCACTTGTGGCTCCCTATCAAACAAAATTCGTGGGCGAAGTAAAATTTTTAAAATCAGCAACAAAGAACCAAACTCTCCAGGAGCCTCCCGGCGTTTCCATTGACCTGGGCGGCAAAATAGCATTTCTACCAGACACCGATATTGTTTGAGGTTTAATTTCTCAAAAGCCACTTGCACCGTTGGATACTCATCTCTAAATCCTGTGTGGATAATTTTGCCTTGCAATTCTAATTTTTCTTCCATAATTTCTAATGTCACTGGCAACATTTCACTGGTATCATTCGCTAGGCCTCCGTGGGTTAAGGCAATTTGGGCACCTGCTTCCGAAATTATTGTAGTAATGCCCCAAAACTTCTGCCCAGCAACATTCAGGCGGATTACCCTTCGTAAATCAAACCATTCATAAATATCTGGTTTAGGGACATCTAATAAAATTAACAACGCAATGCCAATCATTAACAGATTGTAGCCGCTCCAAATCCAACCCAAGCCGATACCTTTATACACTTCAGTTGATTCGTAAGCTTCCGCCCCTTGCCAGCCACCCGCCATTATGCACATTCCTAAATTTCGCCACAAACTGACAGCGCTTGCTATAAATAAAATAATCAAAGGCCATGCTAAATTCCAGTTGAAAGCAAAGCGATCGCGCGATATTCCCTTAGGCGTTACGTTAAATCCCTTACAAAAAGGATTCAGCATTACTTGAAGTACAGTCACCGCTAGAGGAATGCAAAGCACCAACGTGTAAATATCTGAGAGCAAAGCTGAGCGCGAACGATAATTTAACCAAGAAAAAACTGAGAGTTGCACGACATAGTAAGGTAAAAAATAATACAACAATTCACCAGTCATTGCCCGAATGGGAATGACGCCGAGAAACGAATAAGTTAACGGTATCAGTAGAAAATAAACCCGCGCCAAACTGGTAAACCAATGCAATAATCCTTCTAAATGAGCCAGTCTTTGCAGAGGACTAAGCCCCGGAATTGTTAATGGATTCGCCTTAATAAAGAAAGCTTGTAAGGTGCCTTGTGCCCACCGTAGTCGCTGAGTAGCATGAGCGGCAATATTTTCTGCGGCTAAGCCAGCACTTAACTTTTCATCTAAGTAAATTAATCGATAGCCTTGGGCAGATAAACAAATTCCAGTGAAGTAATCTTCACTCAAGGAATCGGTGGCAAATCCACCTGCTGCTTCTAAAGCACTGCGCCTGACAATGAAAGAAGTTCCAGAACAAATAACGCTGCCTGCTGCATCCCGAATGGGTTGAATTTGCCGGTAAAACACTTCTTCTTCCGGTGTTAGGACATTTTCTAATCCTAAATTGTGGGCAATTGGGTCAGAATTATAAAAGCTTTGGGGCGTCTGTACCAAAGCAACGGTTTCATCTTGAAAAAAGCCTACGGTGCGGGTGAGAAAGTTTTTAGTTGGAATAAAATCTGCATCAAATACAACAATTAGCTCACCGCTTGTTTGAGGAAAGGCATGATTTAAATTTCCAGCTTTTGCATGGCTATTATCGAGTCTGCTTTTATAATCGCAACCCAATTCTTCAGCCAAGTTTTGCATTTCTGGACGTCTTGTATCATCCAGTAAATAAATTGTCTTATTAGGATAATCTAAAGCTTGGCAACCAATAATTGTGCGTTCAAGAATAAATATAGGCTCGTTGTAAGTAGGAATAAAAATATCAACAGTTGGCATAAAGCTGCCATCAATCACTCTTCTAGCCATTTGGTCAGCTTCACGATGTCGCTCCTTTACGTTCAGCATCAAAAAAAGCTGAATTGTACTACTACTCAACATCAACATTTCCATGAAAAATAACCCTAAGCTGAAGACACCATTCAGAGGGTCAGCAACATTCAGGGTTGAGAGCGATCGCCATACAATATATCGACCCGTTAACCCCAGCAAAATCCCCACTACAAAAAACCGAGACCAAGCATCGGTTTTTGGAGAGATTTTCCTTATTATCAAAACAATTACTAGCAAAGCAACCGTAGGAACTAGTAGGTATTCACTTTTCATGGGCGCTTGCAGCCACAGGGGTGGATTCTCTTGTAAAGTATTGAGTTCGGCAAACAGCTGACTAATTTTCCCTTCACCCGCAAACCACGCAGTAGCGATCGCAGCTGCGAAGACAACAATTCCTACCATGAGCAGCGTTGCCATCCGAAGGCGGAAAATTCGTTTTAGGACTTGACGCTTTGAGATTTTATTTTTAATGTATGAAGTCGTCATCGCTGTACTTTCCTAATTCAAAGTTGTTTGATAATCAGTTAATTTTAGGTTTCATTGAAATTAATAGTAATATACTAATTTTCAATTAAACACAAATTAAAAAAATATTAGATAATACGTAATATCGTTTTTTATAGTAATTATAACTTTTATCTATACTCTAAAGTTTTACTTAATTAATAGGGGTTAATAAGACTGTTTAAACACCAAATAATCTTAGTAATCATTGAAGCTAAAAGGTAATACAATAGAAGCCAATTTTAATCAGCCAAATGTTCAGCCTGCACCATTAACTGGCTCATCTGCTACATCGGTAGCACAGACGCCTACAAAATCTGGGACTTTTCAGGGATCAGAACATCATACCCAAGGAACTGTGCGCTTGGTGACAGAAAATGGAAAACGCTATCTGGAGTTAGATCGAGCTTTCAAAACTGACAATGGCCTGGATTTATTCGTCATTCTGTATCGTTCTGAAAAACCTCCAACAAATGGCATTAAAGAGAAAGATTATGTAAGTATCGGTCGCTTGCAAAAAATAAGTGGTGCTCAACGCTATGCTATTCCTGCTAGTGTCAATCCAGCAGAGTTTGGATCGGTGGTGATTTGGTGTCGCTTATTCAACCCTACCTTTGGCTTTGCCCCTTTCAGTAGCTAAAAAATCAACGCATACTGAGGTTGTTATGGAAATTGCAGATTTGGCGGCTTTAATTCATCCTGCGATCGCAATTGCAGTCGTCTTCCCTCTGATTGGCATCGTCGTCAACCGCGCTTGGCAGACTCGCCAACGCCGCTTGCAAAATTTAGAAGGCAAAAGTAAAATTCCGCCAGTAGTTGGGCAAGAACACGTTCAATTAGGCAAATGGCTCTCTGGTGTCATTCTTGGAGTTAGCCTGATCGGGCTTGCTTACCCAATTTCTGAGCATATTTTGAGCAAGCAAATCTGGAGCCAAAAACCTTTTCAAGTTATTTTTATTGTTCTAATGTTTGCGGCGACAATTGCTTCCTTAGTATTGCTCTACAAAGCCAAACAACGGCTCTGGCGCGGCGTTTTTGCAACCTTAACCGGCGCAGGTTTAATTATTCTCGGCTTCCAAGAAGGCGTCTATCGTCGGGACAACGAGTGGTTGGTGTCTCACTACTACATCGGCATCGCAGCGGCAATGCTGATGATTTTTTCGTTAGCAATTATTGAAGATATCTACAAAGATCGGTTAAATCGCTGGCGCACCATTCACATCATTTTGAGCTGCATTGCACTCTTAATGTTTGTAGGACAAAGCATGACTGGTACGCGAGATTTACTAGAGATTCCTTTAAGGTGGCAGAAACCTTATGTGGATCGGCTTTACATCCAGCAGTGCAACAGTCAGCCTTGCATCATCCAAGTAACACCTGCAAAAAATTAAGTGACTCAAGTTTTAATCTTGCTACAAAATTAGCGCGATCGCTCCCATCAAACTGCTTTAATGTTGGTCGATGCTCTTTCTTCCTAGTCAAATGGAACGAAGGATTTTTCTTAGATGCTTTTGTCGTGTGATTTTTATGAAAAATAAGCGCTGAACAGCTTGTATAAAAACTCCTTAGATTTTTTGGCTTCAATTTTAAAAGGAATTATGCATAAAAGACAACCAAATACAAACATCCCAAGGGGCATCAAACCAGCTATGCCCATTCGACTATCTGATAGCAATGCCAATAGAAATCCTACTCCGATGCTGCCAGTCATACTCAACCAGTAGCCCATAAATATTAATACAAAAATATGCAATTTCATCGTTATATTGATTGAGCAACCAATAACTTGAGGGGAAATTTTGCCTTTAATAATTGGTAAAAATGAATTTCGGGTATGGATAATTCTAGATATTTGGAAACTATCATCATAAAGTTTACCTTCATAGGGTTTATGCGATCTTGATGCCGAAGACCAAGAATTTCTAAACGTCTTAGGCGGTTCAATGACATCAGCCAATATTCTCTTGACTTCTTCTGAATCTAGATTAGTTGTAATAGTGAAATTTTCATAAGGTAGAAAAGACATCTATGACTCCTTGTTGACGAGTTACGCGATCGCTCCAAGCAAGTAGAAATGATGCAGTAGCATGGCTCGATTAGCACAGTTGCTCTTGAGTCACGATGGTGAAACTACAGGCAGTAGCACTTGAGAAAAACGATCGCTGGCCGTATCGCGCTATACGTGGCTTTTCGCTGCCACAACTACACTGTTACATCATGTCCCAACCCTCTACTCAGTGCGCTTTAAAAAAATGCCCTTGAGTCCCGCTGCTTTTGCTCCTTGATAGTCCTCTTTATGACTGTCGCCAATGTGCCATGCTTCCTCAGGCGAACAGTTATGTTTCTCCAACGCAGCGGCAAAAATTTTGGGATTGGGTTTGGCAGCACCGATTTCCGAGGAAATGGTGACAGAGGTAAAAAATTCAATTAAATTCAGTGATTGCAAAACCGAGTAGATGCGGGAATCGAAATTTGACAGTACACCCAGCTCAATCTCCATTTCCCGCCATTTTTCCAAAGCTGTAAGAACATCGGGATAAACAAACCAAGGTTCAGCAGTGGAAAAGTAGGCGTAGAGTTCGTTAAAAAAACTCGGAAAGTTAGAAAATTTGGGCAAGACGCCAACTTGTCCAAATGTAGAAAGCGCGATCGCTTTCCACCACTCAAATTCCCGATCCGGGATTTCTTGGGGTTCTGCGCTTGGAAAAACTGGCGGCGGTGCGGCTTTAAAGCTTTGGTAAAAGGCTGGATTCACCACCTCAGCAGAGACTTGAACGCCAAACCGACTGGCGATCGCGCTATACGCCTCTCCTACACTACCTCTTACACCAAACATGGTGCCCACGGCATCGAGAAAAATAACTTTGGGGCGCTTCATGCTACCTTAGCGTTCCATCTCAAGATCGCAAACCCAACAAAACCAGCGATTAGATTCATCATCATGTCATAAATCCTATCTCAGTATTGATGCTCCCACAGCTCTACTTCCTTAAAGCCGTGGGAGCGTCAATTCCTTCCTAAACGTAAGGGCACGAGACAAAGCCTCGCGCCCCTACATGAGAATCTAAGAGATAAATATAGTGAAACTGTATAAGTGGGCATTGCCCACCTTTGACTCCAAGCTGATAACCCTGCATTCCGGATTACTTCGAGAACATTTCCAACAAAGGTTGGGCAATCCAATTGAATCCGACTTTCAACTGATGGTTGAGCGTTGGCATCCGATACAGATACGCCAGACGCCGGAAGAGATAGGCAAGGGAACCATCCAGCTTTACTCCCATGCCGGTGAAAGTGGCGTTATCCGTCCCCAAGGTCATGATTTCGCCGAAACTCTGATAGCGGAAGGGAAGCAAAGGACGCCCGGTTAGCGACGCCCAGATATTCCAGGCAGTATAATCTGATTGCTGGAAGGCAGACTGGGCAGTTGCCGGTATTTGCTGACCGTCAGCGTCGCGAGCGTCCGAAAGGTCGCCAAGGGCAAAGATTTCTGGATGGTCAACCACTTGTAGAGTCGGCGTAGTGGTAATTTGACCGCGTTGATTGTGTTTGAGTTCGAGCGATCGCACCGCCTCTGCCATTTGGGTTCCCACCGTCCACAGCACCAAATCCACTGGGATTGGGTCTAGCTGTGCTTTGTACACTAGCGAGATCGTAGTCGGTGACATCGACTCCACTGCCGTGTCCAAATCGATCCACACGCCCCTTTCTTCCAAAGCTTTTCGCGCCGCTTCCCGGTTAAAATCTGGCGATGTCCGGAGAATCATATCAGCTTGTTCAATTAACCGGATGCGACCTCGTTCGCCAAGGCGATCCGCCAACTTGCAAGCCAATTCAACCCCACAATAACCCGCCCCCACAATGGCGATGCGAATTTTATCTGTTTCCGACTCTTCCAAAATTCTCAGCCGTTCTTCTAAGCGGTAGGCGTGAGCAATCGTCCGGAAAGGAAACGCATATTCGGCAGCCCCCGGCACCATATCTAGCGGCGTCTCTCCACCCAGGGCTAACACCAAGCGATCGTAGGAGAAGGCAGGGCCATCATGCAAATGTACCAGTTTTTCTTGGATATCTATTCCAGCCACAACACCCTGACAGAAGCGCACACCCGTGTTCGCTAAAATCTCTTGAAACGGTGGAGCAATTTCCCAAGTTTGCAGTTCCCCGGTGAGTAGTTCATACAGCAGCGGCGTGAACAAAAAGCGGTCATCTCGATCCACCAGGACAATTTCCGGACGTTCCGATTTTTCCCAAGGCAACTGGCTCAAGCGCAGGGCAGTGTAGAGACCGCCAAAGCCGCCACCGAGGATACATATGCGTTTAGGTTGCTGGGTCATGGTTCTAGTGAGTGGGCGATTCAAGCGCAGGGCAACTAACTTACAGGATAGCAATACAATCCTTCAAGCAAGTGGGTTGTCCAATTATGTGATTTGATAACGTTCGTCTGAGCGCTGGCGCTGGGGCGGCAGTAGCCTCGCATCTCTCGTTTCTGGGCTGCTGCCTGATAACGAGAATAAGATGTGAGAATAGCAACTTTAAATACTGAGTGATGATCGTCTTACCTGAGAAAACCGTCCTCACTTCTTTAGGTTACGAACTCGATTGCAGCAGCGAAGCTTTTGGTTATTTAAGCGATTCTTCAAATTTACTCAATCAGCCCCAGAAACTGCGCCAGCAGATGCAACAGGACGGGTATTTATACCTTCGGGCACTTCTAAATTCCCAAGAAGTTTGGCAAAGCCGTCAGGAAATTGCCGAACTCTTAGCCGCAGAAGATTGTCTCAAACCCGGACACCCGATTCTAGAATGCGTGGCAAAGCCGGGATTGAAAATGCATTTTAGACCCGATTTAGCAGCCCAAAGTCAGGCGATTAAAAAACTGCTTTATTCGGGTCGAATGATGGAATTTTATCAAGTTTTTTTAGGCGGAGATGTCCGACCTTTCGATTACACCTGGTTAAGGGCAGTTGCCCCCGGTCATGGTACTTATGCTCACTGCGATATCGTGTACATGGGACGGGGAACTCATGACCTTTACACAACTTGGACACCGTTGGGCGACGTATCTCTGGAGATGGGAGGGTTGATAATTTTAGAAAACTCGCATCGTCTGGAAAGGATTAAAAACGATTATGGGCGCAAGGATGTAGATAATTATTGTTCCAACCGAAAGACTGCCCAATTGTATGCATCGGGTGAAAAGTGGTGGAATGGGGCGTTATCAAAAAACCCAGTTTCTCTGCGAAAAAAATACGGAGGACGTTGGCTAACCGCCGATTTCAAAGCTGGAGATGTTTTGATTTTCGGTATGTTTACAATTCATGCCAGCTTAGATAACCACTCCCAGCAAATTCGGCTTTCTTCAGATAGCCGTTATCAGCTAGCTTCGGAACCTGTGGATGAAAGATGGGTGGGGAGCAACCCTGTGGGTCACTCAGCCGCAGGGAAGCGAGGTCGTATCTGCTAAGACAAAAACATTTTACAGCAGATTGCAGGTATATAGAGTACATTGAGGTCAGTGCATGAACAGGTAGAATGAAACCTTACTCCATCGACTTTCGAGAAAAAGTAGTCAAAGCATACGAACAAGAAA